>NZ_JAPQLL010000022.1:0-22048 GCF_028981865.1 Wolbachia endosymbiont of Drosophila nikananu
GCCAAAGATCTACTGTTTCATAGTGATCAAGGGTCACAATATACTTCTAAAAAGTACCAATTCTTATTAAATAGAAAAAAATATTATCTCTAGCATGAGTCATAAGGGTTGTTGTTATGATAACTCACCTGCAGAAAGCTTTTTCAGCTCACTCAAAAGAGAGCTACTTATTGATCCTTCACAACACTCTGCTCAACAATCTAGAACTGCCATATTTGAATACATTGAAATTTTTTATAATAAACAACGACGTCATTCTACTATTAACTATTGCATCCCTGAACAATTTGATGCATCATTTTCATGACAAAAACGTCTTAACTTCCTCTCTACTTTTTCTGGGTAAGGTCATAATAGTCGTTAAGCCTAAAAGTAGTTGCTAATAGGTTTAATAAAAATTCACATATACAGGAAAGATTGGTAACATTATTTGAACAGAAATCGTTATTGTAATTATGCCAAAACGCACAGATATAGAATCTATATTAGTAATAGGAGCAGGCCCAATAGTTATAGGTCAGGCATGCGAGTTTGATTATTCCGGAACACAAAGCTGTAAAGTATTAAAAAGTGAAGGTTATAAAGTCATTTTGGTTAACTCCAATCCTGCAACTATAATGACAGATCCTGAATTTTCTGATGCGACGTATATTGAGCCGGTGCTGCCTGAAATCATAGAGAAAATTATAATTAAGGAGAGGCCAGACGCAATATTACCAACAATGGGCGGGCAAACAGCACTTAATTGTGCAATAAAACTTGCAGATGATGGAGTGTTAGACAAATACAATGTAGAATTAGTAGGGGTAAATAGAGAAGCAATAAAAAAAGCAGAGGATAGAGAGTTATTCCGTCAGTCCATGGATAAAATAGGGCTAAAATACCCCAAAAGTATCATTATAAAAAATCAAGAACAAATAAGAAAGGCTTTGGATTATATTGGATTACCAGCAATCATCCGCTCGTCATTCACCCTTGGTGGTGCAGGTAGCGGCATAGCATACAATAAAGAGGAGTTTTTCAATATTGCAGAAAGTGCTCTCAAAATTTCGCCAATAAATGAAGTTCAGATAGATGAATCAATTATCGGCTGGAAAGAATATGAAATGGAAGTTATCCGTGATTGTAAAGATAACTGCATAATAGTCTGTTCGATAGAAAATATTGATCCAATGGGAGTACACACTGGGGATAGTATCACGGTTGCTCCTGCTTTGACTCTGCGTGATGTAGAATACCAACAGATGAGAAATGCATCTATAGCAGTGCTGAGAGAAATTGATGTTAGCGCCGGTGGTGCAAATGTGCAGTTTGCAGTGAATCCTAAAGAAGATGGAAGCCTCGTTGTGATTGAAATGAATCCAAGGGTTTCTCGCTCTTCTGCACTTGCTTCAAAAGCAACAGGTTATCCTATTGCAAAAGTTGTAACTAAACTTGCTATCGGCTATTCACTCGATGAGATACGTAATGATTGCGCTCCAGTTATACCTGCTGCATTTGAACCAGTGATTGATTATATCGTCACTAAAATTCCTCGTTTTGAATTTGAGAAGTTTAAGGGGACGAATTGTGAACTATCAACTTCCATGAAATCAGTGGGGGAAGTGATGTCTATAGGCCGCACTTTTAATGAGTCACTACAGAAAGCTTTCCGTTCACTTGAAACTGGTCTTACAGGGCTTGATGAAGTGTTTTCTGAAGACACAGATGTTAAATCTCAATTAGCAAAATTGCTGCCAAACAGATTACTGATTGCTGCTGACGCAATGCGTCATGGAATAAGCATAGAAGAAATAAATTCGATTACAGGATATGACTTATGGTTTTTGCAGAATATACAGCAAATTATATTAGCTGAACAAAAAATCAAGGAAAACGGCCTTCCTGAGACTGCATATGAAATGTTAGAGCTGAAAAAAATGGGGTTTTCAGATGCAAGATTGGCAAAATTAAGCAATAAGAAAGTAGAGCAAATTGAAGAAATAAGAAAAAAATTTGGCATTAAACAAGTTTATAAGCGTGTAGACACCTGTGCAGCTGAATTTGAATCGAGCACTGCTTATATGTATGGCTGTTATGAGGGTAACACAATGATGTCATTCCAGCGCGTGACCAGAGATAAGGAAGAATGTATCCCAGTGTCAGCTACTCGGATGACAGAGGGAATGGAGTGCGAAGCAGATGTTTCTGACCGAGAAAAGGTTGTCATTTTAGGAAGTGGTCCAAATCGCATTGGTCAAGGTATTGAGTTTGATTATGCATGCGTACATGCAGCTTCTGCTGCCAAAGAAATGGGGTATGAAACAATAATGATTAACTGTAATCCAGAAACCGTTTCAACTGATTATGATACCGCTGATCGTTTATATTTTGCCCCACTGATTGCAGAGGATGTGCTTGAAATACTAAGCAAAGAGCAAGAAAATGGCACACTGGTTGGTGTAATAGTTCAAATAGGTGGTCAAACACCTTTAAAGTTAGCCAAAATGCTTAACGAGAGAGGTTTCAAAATTCTGGGAACTTCGTTTGATTCTATTGACCTTGCAGAAGATCGCATGAGGTTTAAAAACCTTGCTTTGCAACTTAATTTAAAACAACCTGAAAGTTCTATCTGCCATTCAGTAGAAGAAGCGTTAACCAACGCAGAAAAGGTGGGGTTTCCACTAGTAGTCAGGCCATCATATGTCCTCGGCGGTCAGTCTATGTCAATTAGACATGATACTCAGAGCTTTAAAGAGTATGTCTTGAATCAAACCAAAATTTTTGAACACGGATCGCTTCTTCTTGATAAATTTTTAGTCAATGCAGTCGAGGTTGACGTTGATGCTGTGTGTGATGGGGAAAAAGTTTTCATTGCAGCGGTCATGGAGCATATTGAAGAAGCTGGTATCCACTCTGGCGATTCAACATGCTCAATACCGACAAATACATTGAGTGACGAAGTAATAAAAGAGATCGAGCTCCAAACTGAAAGAATAGCTCTTGCACTAGAAGTGAAAGGTCTGATAAACATTCAGTTTGCTGTTCAAGAGAGTGATGTATACATACTTGAAGTAAATTTACGAGCTAGTCGAACCGTTCCTTTTATTTCCAAGGTAATCAATATTCCTATTGCAAAGCTTGCCACTCAGGTTATTTTGGGTAAAATTTTGAATCAGGAAAACAAGCCTTTCAATCATTTTGCAGTTAAAGCTGCTGTTTTTCCATTTACCCGCTTTGCAGGAGTTGATACTTTACTTGGTCCTGAAATGAAATCAACAGGAGAAGTGATGGGAATTGACTCATCTTTCGAAGCTGCACTTGCAAAAGTGCACATGGCTGCAGGATACAAGTTACCAACAGAAGGAACAGCTCTGGTTTCAGTAAAAGATGATGATAAAGAGTATATATTGCCTGTTGCACGAATGTTGAAAGAACTGAGTTTTGAAATATATGCCACCAAAGGCACAGCTTCGTATCTGAACAATAACGGCATTGCTGCAAAAGCTGTAAATAAAGTGAGAGAAGGCAGACCCCACATAGTTGATATGCTCAAAGATGGAAAAATAAATCTAGTGATCAATACCTCAAAAGGTGTAAATTCAGTCTCAGATAGCAAAGATATTCGCAGAACTGCTATTTTGCAAAATATAGCTTATAGCACCACAGCTTCTGGGAGTAAAGCGTTAGCGCTTGCAATTCAATATGTAAAGAATAGCAAATTGGAAGTGAAATCATTACAGCAGATACAAAACGTTTTAATATCAAAACTAAAATAATTCATTCCTCTATCTCGAAATCGTGGTAGAGGAATGTAAGTCAAATTTCTTTACTGACTTGCCTATGTATTATAGTATTTGTCAAAGAATTAATGGTTATATAACATGACTGATGGGATAAAAAAGCAACAAACAATAGATCAACAAAGTTTTGGAAGTAATATAAAAGATCCGATGGAGTTCTCTCGCAGTGATTTGTCAAACAAAACAGATGAACACGAAAGTGATAATCAACTACAGAACTCTAGTGATCATGATTCAGATGATAGTTCCGCTGATAGACGCCTTACTGAACCAAGTGATTGGGACTCAAATTCGAGCTGTAGTTCAGATTATTCTTATTTTCCGGAAGGTGGCTCACTTTTAATGGATCTAGAAACACCATTAACTGAAAATGAAGAGAAGCTGATTGATGAATTTTGTAAGGAGATGAAAAAGGTGGAAGAAGAAAATAACAAAGGGAGTGCTTTAAGGCTTGTTCGAGACATAACAAATAAATATTTAGGGAAAGGGATAAGACTAAATTCATGTTATGGTGATCGTTATAGAACTGTAACAAATTTGATGTTTGAAGAAATAATAGATGTTATCAATAATGAAGGCCTATGCCCTAGCAGTAAAGCACATGCACTGAGAGGCCAGGATGTTTCCTATGGCAATGAAGATCAAGATGATGACAACACGAATGAAGTACTGGAAGATGGTAATTTAGACATTATAAGAAGCACCATTAGGGATTTATTGTTAAAAGGTGGGAAAGTAGAAAGAGGTCTTTTCGATGGTGGTGAGCTAGGACATGTAACTTCTGATTTTGATTATGTCAATGATCTCTTTGCGGAATGTAAGAAAATTGAAAACGATCTAAAAAATGTAGCATATGAAAGTATTGTAAACAAAAATGAGCAAGCTCAAAAGGACAAATTAGAATTAAAAGTAGAGATAGATAATGAGTGCTTTTGTATAAAATATCCACAAGATAGTACTGTTAAAGTTGCAAAAATCCTAAGCAATGAAAAGAATAAAAGTTTAAACTTAAGAGTTGGTATACTGCAAATTGGGAAAAGTATAGTAAGAATTGAAAGCTACAACGGAAAAAGAAATTATCTGGATGTTCTTAAGCAAGGTGTAATATTATCTTTTGATAGTGAAGCAGGAAAAATCAGTATTCATCTAAATCCTAAGAAAAATAGTAATGAAATAGAAGTAAAGATTGATAAGGAGAGTGAAGCAAGACTTAACGAGTTAGAAGATGAAGATAAGGGGAAAAATTTAGGAGAAAACTGTCTTTTAGGAGGAAAAAGCGTTCTGGAAGCTGTACGAGATGGAAATTTTGAAAGAAATAGAAGTATTATACCAACTAGCGTAATTGAACAGCCAAATACTGCAACGAATACTCCACGATCTCACCTAGAGAACATTAGTCTGAGCGGACACAATTACAGAACTAAACAATAGGCCTATCTATCATTCTAATGTGATTTCAGTTTTTTTTACGTGCAAACTCTTTAATCCCACCTTGTAGTTAGGATAAATTAGAGAGACATTAAGATCTTTTTTAATTTTAACATTACTTACTTTTTTTGATCCTAAATAAAAACTCTGTGCATAATCTGGTAACTCAATTGGCTCTGGAGGACTAACATTGAGAAGTTTGGCTGCATACATTATCACTTCAGATTGTGTAGTGGGTGAATCATCTGCACAATTGTATATTTCACCAGGTTTTATGCTTTGCATGGAAGAAAATAGAATGTTCGATATATCTTCAACGTGAATACGAGAAAAAAAATGCCCTTCTTTTTTCACATTTTTTGCTTTGCCAAGCTGCAAGTCAATTAACACGTTCCTACCAGGACCGTATATTCCAGCTAAACGAAAAATATGTACAGGCAGTTTGCTATTCAGCCACTTCTTTTCAGATCTAAGGCGCTTTTTCCCTCTGATTTCTATAGGTTTTGTTTCAGATTCCTCATTCACCCAATTACCAGAGTAATCACCATAAACGCTAGTTGCAGACAAATAACCAAACCATTTAACATTTTGCAGGCAATCACCATATCTCTCCATAACATCATCACCATCTGGAGGAATAGAAATTAAAACGTGCGTTGCGCTTTTAAGCAGATCTTGACTAACTTTCTCATAATTAAAGAGGATTACATTTTGTATATTTTTACTTCTTGATGTGCCACTGACTTTCCAACCTAAGTTCAGCAGTTTTTTCGATAAAAATTTAGCCACATATCCATAACCAAAGCAAAACAAGTGCATGAAAATTAATTTTTAAAATTCTTCTTGATAAATTCTACTCCTAATTTTATCACCTCTTCATTAATAATATGCCCTAATCCATGAATTGGGTGCCCTTCAACATTTACCCCATTTTCTTTCAGAGCTTTAACCGCTAAGTCAAGAGACGAAAAAGGTACCACATCGTCAGCATCACCATGGACAACACATATGTTAGGTTTTGACTTGATCTCTGGTGCAGTTTTTGAAGGTGAAAGAAACCTACCAGAGTATGCAACAACTGATGCACATGATTGAGAGCGGGTGAGAGCTGTATGTATTGCAAGCATTGCTCCTTGAGAAAATCCAACTAAAGAAAGTTGCGTATCTTTTAAATTAAGCTCCTTTAATTTTGTATCAATGAAATGATTTACAATTGATGTAGCATTTTTTACTCCATTATATAGCGCTTCCTCACTACGATCTTCCAAGCTGAACCACTGATAACCATCACCTATTTCTCTTTCAAACGGAGCATTGGGTGCTACAAAATATGACTCGGGTAAAAACTTGCTCATAACTTTAGCAAGGTGAATGAAATTATCGCCACTTGAGCCCCAACCATGTAAAAAAATAATCAAATTTTTCTTATTTCCGCCTGCACAAATTTCTTGGCCTTTAAGTTCAATCATTTCTTTTCCTTTTGCATTTATATTTTTATTTAACACTAATTTTCAAATTTGTAAAAACATACTGTGATTGCTGTTGAATGATGGAGAGACATATTCCATTATTTTATACCTATAGCTAACTGAAAAAAGGTTACCCCAGAAGGGATAAAAAGGTATAAAATGGCTTTGGATAAGGTAGAATGATGATGATCCTAAATATTTAATAAACTTGACTACTGAGGAATCTCAAAAATCTCAATTTTTTATTAATTGTGAGATGTGGCACATTCTATCTTCATATAGCTTTCCTCTTCATACCTCAACTAATGAAATTAGAAGCATCAACTCCCTTCTGCAAGCAAGCAGCAATGACAGTGTTCATCATTAGAAATGCAATTGTCATTGGGCCAACGCCTCCGGGTACTGGGGTAATAGCTTTGGCTTTCCCTTTTATTCCCTCAAAGTCAACATCACCTACAAGCTCTCCTACATTAACACTATTTATGCCAACATCGATCACTATTGCCCCTTTCTTTATCCAGTCTGCTTGAACAAAATTTGGCTTTCCGACTGCTGCAACTACTATATCCGCTTTAGAGCAATATTCAGCTAAATCTTGACTCTGTGAGTGCAAGATGGTAGCAGTGCAGTTTTCCTGCAGCAATAGGTGAAACATTGGCTTGCCCACGATATTTGACCTACCAATCACCACTGCGTTTTTACCGGAAAGGTTCTCTTCAATTGATTTAATTAAATGCAAAGAACCTTTAGGAGTGCAAGGTATAAGGCAGTTTTTTTCACCTTTCACTAATCTACCAACGTTTTCATCGTGGAAGCCATCTACATCTTTTTCAATACTTACTGCGTTAATTACTCTGCTTGCATTAATATGATTTGGTAAAGGCAACTGTACTAAAATGCCATGCACAGATCGATCTTCATTTAACTCATTGATTTTTTCAATCAATTCATCTTCTGAAATATTATTAGGCAAAACAATGGTCTCAGAACTTATGCCTATTGATTCTGCTTTTTTCTGTTTGTTGCGAACATAAACCTGACTTGCTGGATTGCTGCCCGCGAGAATTACTTTCAGGCAAGGAAAAATGTTATACTCTCTCTTTAAAATATCAATTTTTTGTGATAGCCTCTCACATAGGTCGTTTGCTATTTTTTTACCATCAATAATAATTGTCACTTCCTTGCCACTCCTTAAAGTCAGGTAATTTGATATCAAATAAATCCAATACTTTGCCAACAGAATGATTAATAATATCATCCAACGATTTTGGTTTAATATAGAAAGCAGGCACTGGTGGAGCAATTATTGCTCCCATCTCCGTTAATTTTAACATATTTTGTAAATGCCCAAGATGTAATGGTGACTCTCGCACCATAAGAATTAATTTTCTTCTTTCTTTTAGCGCTACATCTGCAGCCCTTGTCAATAGATTGGAAGTAACACCTGATGCAATTTCAGACATTGTCTTCATAGAGCATGGTGCTACAATCATTCCTAAGGTTTTAAATGAGCCACTTGCTATTTTTTCTCCTATTTTTTCTTCAGAATAATAAAAATCTGCAAGTGATGTAATATCTTCAAGTTTTTCTTTAATCTCATGAGCTAGAGTTATTTTTCCAGCACGACTGATCACTAAATGAGTTTCATAACCAAATTTGCAGCGCGTGACGCTGGAATCTATATTTCTTTTTCCCTGGATCCCAGTGTCAGCTACTTGGATAAGAGATCTATTAATATTTCTTAACGCTTCTAAGATGCGTACACCGTAAATAGAACCAGATGCTCCACTTATTCCAATTACAATTCTGCTATTCACTTAACTCTTCTTCGTAGTTCATTCCCAATGCACGTTTATAGGTATCAAGCAATATTTCCTGTTCCTCTCTGTCATCATCATCCATCTTCCTCAGCCTAATAATTTGTTTCATCACTTTTATATCCCAACCTTCATCTGCGGCTTTTGCATATACATCACGAATGTGATCTTGCACATCCCTCTTTTCTTGTTCAAGTTTTTCGATTCTCTCTATGTAACCCTTCAACTCTTCAGCCGTTATTTTTACTGTATCTTCCATGAAACTCCACTAATTAATTGCTGCTACTAGTATTACCAGTTTTTACTTGCACTTCAACAACAGTAATAATATTTTTATCTTTTTTTAAAATCTTAAAGCGAAAACCATACATGGAAAACTCCTCGCCTTCGTCAGGAATGCGCTCTATTTCATTCACAATCATACCTGCTAGAGTTGTAGCTTCTTCATCAGGGAGATCCCAGTGTAACTGCCTGTTAACGTCCCTAATAGTAGATTTTCCTTCTATGTGATACATATTGTCAGATATTTTCTTTATGAAATTCTCCGTGATCAAATCATGTTCATCCGAAATTTCTCCAACTATTTCTTCCAGTATATCTTCAAGAGTTACAATTCCTTGCAATGCTCCATATTCATCAACAACAAGTGCAAAGTGTTTCCTATTCTTACGGAAATTGTGAAGTTGTACACTAAGCGGCGTACTTTCCGGTATGAACCAAGGTTTTGACATAACTTGGGTAATGTCAACTTCTTCCGCTTTATTATTCTTTTCATGCAAGGCATTTATTAGACCCTTCACGTGAATTACACCGATAATATCATCTGGTTCTTTTTGCCATAAAGGTATCCTACTATGACTGCTAGTTAAAATTTCCCTTATTAACTCTTCTTTACTTCGATTTATATCAAGAGAAAATAAATTTCTTCTATGGGTCATAATTTGTGATATCTCTGTCTCAGCCAAATCAAATATGCTGCTTAGCATATCTAAATCCTGTTGTAACATAGTTCCTTCACTGCGGTGAAGGGTAATCATATTACGCATTGCATCCGCTGCAGATATTACTTCCTTATCTTTATGCAGCCCACATAATTTCAGGATGAGGTTAACAATAAATTGAATACCTAGCGTCAATGGAGAAAAAATCTTTACAAAAAACAATACAAAATAAGCAGAAAATGATGCAAATTTTTCAGGATTTTGAATAGCATAAGTTTTTGGCAGAACTTCGCAGAATAATAAAATACAAAATGTCATTATAATTGTTGATAGGAGAATGCCCTCATTTCCAAAAAGATTGATAAATATTGCTGTAAATAAAGCAGAGCAAGTAATATTAATAATTGTATTGCCGAGCAATACCGTTCCTATTGTTAATTCTTTCCTATTTAATAAGCGGTCTATTATCCTGGCTTTTTTGTTACCGTCTAATTTTAGCTTATTAACTCGAGAACGGCTAATTGAGGTTAAGCCTATTTCTGCTCCTGAGAACAAAAACGATAAAATTAACAAAATAAAAATTACTGATGATACTAAGACCAATAACCAATCCATTAAAGTATAATGTTACTGTGATAAAAAACAAAATTAATTTTACATATTATGAAAGGCCTTTGCAAGCCTGAACTTATATTGCCGAATTTTATATATCTTTAATCTTAAAAAATAAATCATAAAGCATATTACACGCCGCATTCACATGCTCATCCTCAATGATAAGTGATGGGGTTATCCTTACTACTTTGTTGTTTGAAACCCTAGTTATTATTAAACCTTTATCAAGAGATCGACTAATAACTTTATCAGCTACAGGAGTTGCTAGTTCTATTCCCATTAGTAACCCTTCTCCACGAACTTCTGAAATCATCTCAGGAAATTCTTTAGCTAAAGGCAACAGCTTTTCTTTTAAATATTTACTAACTCTTTTAACATGATCAAAAAAGCCTTCTTTTAGCATTATATCGAGTACCGCATTACCAACAGTCATGGCAAGTGGATTGCCACCATAGGTTGATCCATGAGTTCCTGGAGTGATTGCTTCTGCTATGTAATCTTTTACTAAACATGCAGCTAGAGGAAAACCGTTACCCATAGCTTTTGCACAAGTTAGCATATCAGGTTCAATGCCGACATTTTGATAATAAAATAAAGAACCGATGCGTCCATATCCGCATTGCACTTCATCAAAGCACAAAATTATCCCTTGAGCTTTTGTTATTTTCCTTACTTTTTGAAGATATTCTACGTCTAGTGGATATACCCCACCTTCGCTTTGTATGGGCTCTAGAAACACAGCAGCTGTTTCATTATTGATTTTTTCTTCTAATGCTTTAATGTCATTTCTTGGCACTTTATCGAAACCAGAAAGAAGCGGAGCAAAACCTTCGCGTGATTTTTCACTGCCTCCAGCAGAAATTGCAGCAATACTGCGTCCATGAAACCCTCCTTCAATTGTAATAATACGATTACGTTTTGCTTGCCCTTTTGAATAAAAGTAACGGCGAATAAACTTGATTGCAGCTTCTGTTGCTTCAAGCCCACTTGAGCAGAAAAAAACTTTATCTGCAAAAGTAAGGGTTGTTAAACGTTCAGCAAGCCTTTCTTGCTCGGGAATAGTGAAAATGTTAGAGCAGTGCCATAGTGAGCTCAATTGCTCTTTCAGTTTGTCTGTAATGTATGGATGACAATGCCCTAAAGAAGTTGTAGAAATACCTGCAGCAAAATCTAAATATTTTTTACCATCTTTATCAAAAAGATATGCCCCTTCTCCCCTGACTATAGAAGTGTCAAGTCTATTATACGCATTAACAACATGATCCATTTTATAAGTATTGTGGTATTATCTGTATTATACCTGAAATGAATCCATTAACACAAAGCTTTTCCTTTAACCTCTTATGCTACCTCAACTAAAAATTTGGCTAATGCAAACCCTTTCTGTCATTCTCTAGCTAAAGTGACTTAGTTTTACCAACTATTCGCCACTTATTAGCATTGTATAGCTAACCCAAGAAAGGTTTCCCTATGTCATACCGCCCACAATTGTACGAACATTCATTTTTGAAGACAGCAAATGGTGTCATTCCAGTCTGGAACCAGAAATTTTGCTTATAACTGAGCAGATGAGCTAAAGGTAGTTGTCTTACGCTAAAACAAACGTTTTTAATTAAGTTGCATAGAACCAGTGTCTGGGCACTGCCCACTGGTGGCCCAAACTACAACGTTCGTATAGTTGTGTACGGTATCTCAGCCGCTAACACGTAGCGGAATGTTGGCAAACCTAAGATCTTTAGCTAATTAACACAAATCATTTCTATTATCTACCAATTTGAAAAAGCCTCTGGTCCAAGTAGTCAAGCTACTTGGATGACAAGAGGTAACGCAAGAAGTTTACTCTTAATAAAAGCCTGATGATGAATCATTATTACCAAATTTCGGCCTATTTCTGTTGCTGAAACCAGAACGAGGACGAGAAGGCCTCTTATGGTGACTTCCTCCAGGTTTCCTATTAAATGAATTATTGTAATAATTATCCCTGTCATTTGGCCTATCTTTCCTTTCCTCGTTGTAAAGCTCACCTTCAAAAAACTCTCCCGTCTCTTGATCAACTCGACGTCTTGACAACTTTGGACATCCACCTTTTTCGAAGTCAATTACTAGTGCTTTGAAAGTATCACCTTGTTTAAGTATGCTCTCTATAGAATCTATGTGTTCATTAGCTACTTCACTTATGTGCATTTTTCCTTTTCTGCCATTAAGAAATTCAAGCTCTACAATAGACTTCTCTATTTTTACAACTTTGACATCAACTATAGAACCTTGTTCTAGTTCTGTGATTGAATCAATCATCATACTCTTTGCAATTTCAGCTTCAGTGCCACTCGTGGCAAAAACAGAAACTTTACCATCATCTCCTATTTCAATTTTTGCATTACTTCTTTCACACACACTACGTATATTTTTTCCTTTAGCACCAATAGCTGCAGAAATTTTGTCTTTATCTATGTAAAATGATAACATCCTTGGTGCATGGTCTTTGACGTCATCACTGTGTTCTGAAATCACTGCATTCATTTTTTCTAAAATATGTAATCTTCCAGCTTTTGCCTGTTCTAAAGATTTTTCAACAATCTCAAAGCTTATACCAGAAATTTTCATGTCCATTTGTAACGCCGTAACCCCTTCACTAGTTCCTGCTACTTTAAAGTCCATATCACCAAGATAATCTTCATCACCCAATATATCGGAAAGTATTACATACTCGTCTTTATCTTGAATGAGACCCATAGCAATTCCAGCAACAGGGGCCTTTATTGGCACACCCGTATCCATTAAAGCAAGAGAAGTTCCACAAACTGTTGCCATAGAAGAAGAACCATCAGATTCCATAATTTCAGATACTGCTCTTATTGTATAAGGGAATTCAGATTTATCAGGTAAAACAGGATGAATTGCTTTCCAAGCAAGTTTGCCATGACCGATTTCTCTTCTTCCTGGTGCACGTGCAGCAGAAGTTTCTCCAACAGCAAATGAGGGAAAGTTATAATGCAACATGAAATGCTCACGTCTACCCCCTTCAATATCATCCACAATTTGCTCATCTTGAGTAGTGCCAAGAGCAGTAACAACCAGCGCCTGAGTATTGCCTCTTGTAAATAGTGCAGAACCGTGAGTTCTGGACAGAACATCAATTTCAACTTCTATCTGACGTATCTCATCATGCTTACGACCGTCTATCCTTATACCTTTCTTCCTAATTATTTTACGTACTAAAGATCTTTCAAAGTTTTTTACTGCATACATAATTAACTTTTCATCTTTTCCAGTCTCTTTAAGAGTATTCAATATATTCTCTCTGATCGCTTCTAGAGCTTGAACTCGCTCTTGTTTTACTGTTTGCGAATATGCTTTTTCAAAATCCTTACCGTATTTTTCGAGCTCTTGTGTTATATCTGATGTATCAACAGGAGTAAAGCTCTCAGGCTTATTGCCAACTGTATCAGCAAACTCTTTTATGAGCTTAATGACAGGTTTAAGGTGTTCATGGCCAAATTTTATTGCATTAAGAACATTTTCTTCAGAGAGCTCTTTCACTTCTGACTCAACCATTAAAATCGAATTTTCATCACCAGACAAAAACAGATCCAAGCTGCTTGCTTTCATCTCTTGAACAGAAGGGTTGAGTATATAGTTATTATTTTCATCACAACCAACTATCACTCCAGCTATAGTAAAGTGAAAAGGAGCACCAGAAATCGCAAGAGCTGCAACAGCACCAATCAATGCTGGCACTTCAGGAGGATTGACTGTATCATAAGTTAATAGATTACACACCACACTAACTTCATCATTAAATCCTTCTGGAAATAGTGGTCTTATACTTCTATCTATTACTCTTGAAATTAAAGTTTCTCTATCAGATGGCTTGCCTTCTCTCTTAAAAAAGCCGCCAGGGATCTTACCCATGGCATAGCTTTTTGCGATAAACTGTACATTTAAAGGTAGGAAATCAACGCTTTCTTCCTTCTTTTTACTTACAACAGTTACTAAAACAGAAGTATCACCGTAATTTACAACTACTGAACCATGAGCTTGGCGTGCTATTTTTCCTGTTTCTAAAGATAAGGCACGACCACCCCACTCTATAGATTTTTTTATAATTTTAAACATACTAAATTCCTCGATTATTTTCTAATGCCTAACTTCTCTATTAATTCCTGGTAGGCCTCATTACCAAATTTACGCTTTATATAATTTAAGTGCTTGCGTCTTCTACCTATCAATATAAGTAAACCACGCTTAGAGTGATGGTCATGCTTGTGCACTTTAAAATGCTCAGTTAAGTTGCTGATCCTCTCAGTCAAAATTGCACATTGTACAAAAGATGAACCTGTATCATCTTCTTTAATTGCATATATATTTATCAAACTCTTTTTCTTTTCGGATGTTATCGACATCTAAACCTCATTTTAAATATTAAAAACACGAATAGGTTTCACACAACCATAAATAAAACTGCAGATTGCAATAGGTACACTACCCACTATCGTATAACAAATATCATAATTCTTTAAATTACGCAAGTTATTTAATACAATTTCCTGACCTTTTCTGATTTTCCCCGCATCTTCTGGGGAAATTTCAACTTTGAACATCGATCTTAAAGCCGATTCAATGGGAATGATGAAACTTTTTACATTACTCCCTGTACCTTCTATTACTCCAGTATCACCTTTTGTTATCGGAGAGTAAGTTATTGTGTTTCTTTCAGCGAGCTGTCCAATTGTCACCGATTCGTTTTCTCTAAAATCACCTACCATGGTTCTTCTTAATTTTGTAACATGTCCAAAGCAATTCAGTGCAATGCCAAGATCCCGGGCAATTGACCTCACATACACACCACTACCGCACATCATAGAAAAATCTGCACTATTATTTATGGTGTCCACAGATATTAATTTCAGTTCATGTATTTTGACTTGTCGGGGTTTTATATTTACCTTTTGCTCACTTCTTGCTAATTTATACGCCCTTGCTCCTTTGATTTTTATTGCTGAAAATTGAGGAGGAGTCTGCTTGATCTCACCAACAAAATTTTTAATTGCACAATTTATTTGATTATATTCGGGTTTTATATCGCTAGTTCTAATGATATCACCACCCAAATCATCCGTTGTTCTTTGTTCGCCCCATTTTATTGTAAAATCGTATGCCTTTAAGTCACAAGATAAATACGGTATAGTTTTTGTTGCCTCGCCAAGAGCAATTGGCAACACACCTGAAGCTAAAGGATCAAGTGTTCCCAGATGACCAGCTTTCTCAATTCCAAAGATCTTTTTAACTTGAGTTACAGCTTGTGCAGAACTAATTCCTATTGGTTTATCAAGATTCAGCCAACCATGTTTCATATGTTAATTATATACAATTGGTGACAGTTTAGAAAGCAGCTTGAAATATATACTTTAAATAATAATGTAAAAAATAGCTTGACTAACATGCATCTATTAACACACACTTAATCTTTTTATTAGCCTTATTATAAGGGGACTATTATGACTACAGATAAAGATCAAACTATATGGAAGTGGGAAAACACTGCACATATAACAAAAATGAGTATTGAAGGTTTAGTTGCAGTTGCATCTTTAGCGGGAGCAATAACAGCAATATTAATTGCTACTAAAGTAATTGCTGGCCCTGCATCTTTAGCACTTGTTGCTAGCCCTGCTGGAATTGCAGTTCTATTTATTGCAGCTATATATTCTGCTGCAGCAGCTTATGTTTCATATCAGCAAATGAATGCAATTGGTGAAAAAGGACCAGTTGGCGATAAAGGACCTGACGGTACAATTGATAAAGAAGTACTTAAAACTATGATACAAGAACCTGAAGTTATGCAAATATTTACAGATAAGTTCCAAGAAAAAACAGCATAACAAATTGTATAGGAGGTAGATTTTCTACCTCTTTCTTTTTCCTTTGATTTGAATATGTAAAGGTTAAGGTAATCTATTCCATACCTCAACTACATCCTCACTAAACTCTATTATCTCTGCTTTTTTGAACCGATAACATTCATTGATGGATTGAATCCCTAAATCTCCTACAAAAGGAGTGGCATCATTACCTAGAATTTTACCACTGCGGCATATTATCAACCTGTCGATTAAATTACACTTTAATAGTTCTGTGATTAACACTCCTCCACCTTCAACTAATAACCTTGTTATACCAACTTCTGAAACAAGTTTTGATGCCATGTCTTTTAGGCAGACTTTGCCGATAACATCAGGTTCCGATGTCATTCCAGCGCGTGACCAGTTTTCATTATGCAATTGCTTGAAGTTTTCTGGATCCCAGTTTCTGGGCACTGGGATGACAGGAGAAGGCGTTGGAATGACAGGAGAGTGTGTTGGGGTGACATCTGGAATAACAGGAGGTTTGTGATTTGAATTGACTATCAAATAATTAATGTTTTTTATTTTTCTCTCTACTTCCTTATTTGTGATTACCCAAGTTATTACTTTATCTGCAGTCTTTGCAATATTATGCTCTTCCTGCAATTTTTCCTGGCTATCAATAATTAGCCTTATTGGCGATCTATTTTCAAGGCCTGGTAATCTGCAAGTTAAAAGTGGATCGTCATTAATGAGGGTATTGCTGCCAATCATAATTGCATCATATTTTGCTCTAAGCTCATGCACCCAATTTCTTGTATCCTCACTTGTTATCCATTTGCTATCGCCTGTAAATGTTGCGATTTTTCCGTCAAGAGTTGTTGCGATTTTGCAAGCTATAAATGGTCTATGTAATTCTTTAGTGGTTAAAAAACCGACATTCAGTTCTTCTGCCTCTTTTTGCATAATACCTTGCTCAACTTCAATTCCTGCTTCTTTCAGAGCTTTAATGCCTCCACCTGAAACTCTACTATCTGGGTCAATAGTTGCAATTACTACCCTTTTTACGCCAGCTTTTATGATTTTTGCAGTGCAAGGCCCTGTGACTCCGTGATGACAACATGGCTCAAGAGTGATATATATAGTTGCACCATGAGTTGAATCTTTAGTGTTTTGCAAAGCGATTACCTCTGCATGCGGACGTCCACCGATCCCTGTATATCCCTCACTAATAATTGTACCATCCTTTACAATAACACACCCAACAGCAGGATTTGGTGCAACATTTCCAAGACTTTTTTCTGCAAGCTTTAATGCAATTGACATGAAGTGATCATCTGTCATTAGAAAGAAGTCATTTCATAGGAGGTATCAAAAATTCTTCTGTGCTCGTGTATGGCAAATCTATCTGTCATACCTGAGATATAGTCACATATTATTACTGAACGCTGAGATTTACAAGCGAGTTTGCTCCACTCTGTGGGAAGTAATCCTGGGTTTTCATAAAAACATTGAAAAAGTTCCTGTATTATGCGTTTTGCTTTGTTCATCGTTCTACTCAGTTTATAGCTTCTGTATATTTTCTCCATGTTGAATCTTTTCATTTCTTTTGTAGCATTCGCAACTTCTGGTGAAAATGTGACTAGCATTTTATTTAGACTTCTTACGTCTTCTACGCTTTTTATTTTGTGATCTTCAATATTTCTTTCAGTCTGAGAAACAACATCACTTATCATAGTTCCTATAGTTCCACTCAGTGATTCATGTATGAGTTTGCTCTGAGGCAATTCTGAATATCCGCTCCTTAAGTCTTTAAACATTTTTCCAATTAAAGGGACATTCAGCAAATCTTCGATGGTTACTAAATTTGCTCTGAGTGCATCATCAAGATCGTGAACACTGTAAGCAATATCATCGGCAATTGAAGCAACTTGCGCTTCAATACTTGAAAATTCCTCAAGTTTTAGATCATATTTTTCATTATATTTTAATAACAGCTGATTATTTGTAGAAGACTCCCCATTTTGACCAAGCAAGGGACCGTTATGTTTTGCAACCCCTTCAATCACCTCCCAACTTAGATTCATACCATCAAAATCAGCATGTTTTTGTTCAAGATAAGTTAAAATCCTTATAGCTTGAACATTATGATCAAACTCATACTTCTCATTATCAAGATTCAAATCTTGAACTGATTTCTTTAGAGCATCTTCACCTGCATGACCAAATGGAGGATGACCAAGATCATGTGCGAGCGCTATGCATTCAGTGATATCCTCATTTAAGCTAAGTCTACGCGCAATGGACCTTGCAATTTGTGCAACTTCAAGGCTATGAGTAAGCCGAGTGCGATAGTAGTCGTGCTCATAATTGATAAAAACTTGTGTTTTGTACTCCAATTTCCTAAACGCATTAGAGTGAACAATGCGATCTCTATCACGCTGAAAGCAGCTGCGATTCTCATCTTCTGGCTCTTTGAAGTATCTCCCTTTTGTTTTGCTTGGAAAGCATGCATAATTTAATAGAAAATTATTGTTTGACATGTAAAATTTCTACTATAATAAATTATCAATAATAAACGGTGGTTACTATGTCAACAAATTACAACATCAACTTAACTGATAATGCACTAAAAAAAATCCACTCTCTTGCAGAGCAGGAAGGAGATAAGAGTTCCGTTTTGCGGGTTGCAGTTTCAGGTGGTGGATGTTCTGGCTTCAAATACAATTTTCTTATGGATCAAACGAATAAAAATCTATCTTTGGATGATGAAGATGATGATGAGTTTGATGACGAAGACGAAGATGATGACTATGAAGAAAGTGAGGACTATAGAAGCCACTCCAGTTTTAGCGAAAAAGGTAAAGATATAGTAATTAATGATGAAAATGGAAACCCTGTATTAATGGTTGATAATTGTTCAGCAAAATTTTTAAATAACTCAGTTATAGATTATACTGAGGATCTCAGTGGTTCTGGTTTTCAAATAAAGAATGCCTTTGCTAAGTCTCAATGTGGTTGTGGTAACAGTTTTTCGGTTTCCAAAATTTAGATGCCTTCTGGGTCTTTTAAACATGGATGATAATGTAGCTCTAGAACTAACTTCTGTAGATAAAAGCTTCAAGGATAATTCTGCTGTTGTAAAAGACATCAACCTAAGTGTCACAAGAGGGCAAGTAGTAGCGCTGATTGGCAATTCAGGTGCAGGAAAAACAACTATATTGCAAATCGCAGGCTTATTAGACAAGCCAACTTCAGGTATAGTTACGATAGATGGAATAAATTGCACACAAGCTAATAATAAGCATAAAACCCATGTAAGAAGAAATTTTCTTAGTTTTGTTTATCAATTTCACTATTTGTTACAAGAGTTATCGGTGTTGGAAAATATTATGCTTCCTCAACTCATTGCAGGAAAAAGCAAAGCTGAAGCAAAAAAAAATTCGCAAGCAATGTTGGGAAAATTTGGTCTGGAAAACAAAGCAAGTAGCATGGTATCTGAAGTTTCGGGTGGGGAAAGGCAGAGGATTGCAATTGCAAGAAGCATTATAAATTCTCCAAAGCTTTTACTTGCAGATGAGCCAACAGGAAATTTAGATCCAACAAATTCTTTTAACGTGTTTTTACTGCTACATTCATACGTAAAGGAAAATAACAGCTCTATGCTTATAGTAACGCACAATCATCTCCTTGCAGAAAAGGCAGACTGCATTTTCCAATTGAGAGATCGATCATTAGTGAAGTTGTGAATAGGAAAAATAGCACAATTTCTATGCCTTATACTTATCTAACCAATGATCATTAACAGAGTACAACTCGCATGAAACGCTCTCATTGCTTTTTATACACGGACTTTTTAACTTACGCTGTTTATTTAGGGAACACCCCGATAACATAAACACAGCTAAAACAAAAAATAATAGCTTTTTAAACATAACAAAACCTTTTCATTTATATTACTACACTCATTTCTCTTGTTTGTAAAGGTTAGGCATATTCTTTTACCCTTACCTCTTTTTTGACCTTTTGAGAAGAAATAGCTGCACTGTTTAAGCGCAGTTTTATATAACCATCTATGATTTGAGTCACTTCCTCTTCTTTATCCCTTAGAAAGTGATTAGTATCGTCTATTATATGGTATTTCATGTGATCACTTTTTACTGAATTTATTAACCTTTTTGCTAATTCTGTTACATCGCTTTCTTCTGAGATTGTATCGTTACTGCTTTGTATTACAAGCCCAGAAACTGGACAGGGAGAAAGAAAAGAAAAATCGTACTTAGTTACCGGAAGAGAAAGAGCAATAAAACCCACTATCTCAGGGCGACGCATTGTTAGCTGCATAGCCACCCATGCTCCAAAAGAAAAACCAGCGATCCAAATTGGAACGTTGCTAGGATTATGTTCCTGAAGCCAATCAATAGCTACCGCAGCGTCAGTTAATTCTCCTATACCCTTATCAAAAGTTCCGGTAGATTTTCCCACACCACGAAAGTTAATTTTCAATGCAGAAAAATTGTTATCGATAAAAGACGTATATATACTATGTACAATTTTACTACCCATATTACCACCATATTGAGGGTGATGATGTAAAACCAGCACAACCGGCGCGTTGGCATCTTTGCTTTGGTGGTATTCACCTTCTATCTTTCTTGTTGCATTATTCAAAAAAACTTCTACCATGGTAACTCCTAACAAAAACCTGCTTGACAGGTATTGATGACATGAATTATTAATTATGTATTAATTTCGCTGTTTTTGCAATAAATTTTTTATCGTGTTAAAGCTAACGTACATAGTTATGGCTATAGTTGATGGTAAACTTATTTAAGTGACAGATGAGTCCATTCTCTTTAGAAAATAGTGGTTGCATATATGCTGATTACAATGCAACTGCTCCAATTAGTGAAAATGTAAAAAAAAGTATATTTGAGGTCTTATTAAAACAAACGCTCAATCCATCATCACTACATAAAAGAGGACAAGAAGCGAGGAAGATTCTTCAGGATGCAAGAGATAACATACGTGATGCTATTGGTGTTCCAAGTGATAAAGAAATAGTTTTTACGTCTGGTGCGACTGAAGCGAATAACCTTGTTATGAGAGGAATAGCAGGCTATCTGCATGTAATTTCAGCTATAGAGCATCCTTCAATTCTTAATTCTGCATGTAATCCATATATAATACCCGTTAATCTGGAGGGCATTGTTGACTTTTTAGAGCTAGAAAAAATTCTAAGCGAACTTAAAGGAAACAAAGCAATGGTTTCAGTTATGATGGCAAATAATGAAACCGGAGTTATTCAGCCTGTTAAGGAAATAGCTGAAATAGCACACAAATTTGGAGCAGTTTGCCACACTGACACTGCTCAAAGTGTTGGGAAAATTAAAGTTAATATGGAAGATTTAGGAGTGGATTTACTCACTTTATCCGCCCATAAATTTGGCGGTGTAGCAGGCAATGGAGTTTTAATATTCAATAAAGAACTTGCGATAGAACCTATTATAATAGGTGGTGGACAAGAGAAGGGATTTCGTGGTGGTACGGAAAATATTGTTGCGATTGCAGGCCTTTCTGCTGCACTGCAAAATATTCCAGACCTTCTATCAAAAATGGATGAAGTAAAGGAGCTACGCGATCAATTAGAGTGTGAATTATTAAATCTTGCCAGTGATATAAGAATCTTCGGTAAAAACTCTAAGAGGCTGCCAAACACAAGTTTTATTTATATGCCAGGAGTAAAGAGTGATGTGCAGCTCATGCATTTTGACTTGAATCATATTGCAGTTAGTAATGGTTCTGCATGTTCTTCTGGAAAAGTTGAGCCTTCCCATGTTTTGCTTGCAATGGGGGCAACAAAAGAGCAAGCAGAGTGTTCAATTAGAATCAGTATAGGTCCAGAAACTAAACCACAAGACATAAAAAAAATAGTGAATTGTTGGTATAATATCTACAAGAAGAACACCTTGGTATAGATAATACGTGGTATCATGCAGGGAGCTATAAATTAGATGTAAAAACTTACTTGACAAACCTCGCCAGCCCCCTTATCATGGTACTGGGGGTGTTTAGTTATCTTCATCTGTGCAGATTAAACAGCAAGAAAACAACGTAGTTGGCGTCTTATTTTTAATTTTTTGCACTATGTGC
>NZ_JAPQLL010000023.1:0-4206 GCF_028981865.1 Wolbachia endosymbiont of Drosophila nikananu
TTAAAAAAACGCCAATACAGAAAATAGACAATGACCAGGGCTTCTTTTGCCTTTTTTTTCGTTTGGTAAATTTCTTAATATTTATAGCTAAACGACAACCGTCATCCCGCTACGAGTTAGCGGCTAAGAGATACCGCGAATGAATCGCGGAATGACGGTTCGTGGCGGTATATTCGTCATCCCGCTACGAGTTAGCGGGATCTCTTGTTAGCGGATGAGATACCGCGAATGAATCGCGGTATGACGTAGGGCTACAGGTGTCATCCCAGTGTCAAGCACTGGAATGACATCATAGGGGCACTGCCCACTGGTGGCCCAAACTACAACGTTCGTACAGTTGTGGGCGGGATGACGGTAACATGAATTACTTTAGCCATGCAATCAGGCTCCCTAAAAACACTTTATAGCTCTTGAGTATAAAAAAAATTCCTTTAATAATAAGGCATGCTGATCAGGAATTTAATAAAACAAGCGACTAAAGTAGGAAGCAGTGAAAATGTAATACGATATATTGAGTATCTCTATCAATTTGAGAAGTTTAGAAACACATTAAACCTCACTTTATCACTAATAAAACAAAATAGGCTTTCGTTTGAAATATACCAAGAGGGATTAGTGGATATGGAAGAGGGAGTGTGTAAGACAATCAGGTCTTCCGGTGAAAATAGATATGTTATTGTACTGAGGAAGTCAAACCCATACATTATAGTGCATGAACTTTCACATATGGTTGAAAATGAGCTTAACTTAAGCCTAGAGCAGGAATTTCTCCATAAGGTTTACCAGGATATTGAGCAGAATTTAAGGCAAGCAAATGTTCTTGTGCAGAAAATTATTAGCCAAGTTATATTTAAGGAGATACAAGCTTATCAAACTGCAAAGTCACGCGCATCTGAATTGTTTGCACGCTATTTTGAGCTATTTGCTTGGGCACAAGAGGTTTATCCTAAGGATAAAGAATACTTAATTCGCACTCAAGATTTAAACAAAGTGTTCCTTGCTACTGATCAATGGAAAAAGAGCTGCCTGGATCCACAAATGATGGATAGAATAGATAAGGAAATCAAGGAATACAGCAATAAAACCGCCACTAAAGACGTAACCAAAGTGCAAAGCAGTTGGACTAATAAATTTTCTCCTGGGGGCAAAAAAATTAGCTCCATATTTGGAGATGATGATTAGCTTATAGTGCAGGTTTTCCTACGTCATACCGCAATTCATTCCACAGCTGTACGAACATTGCAATTAGCAGGTAATTTGCGCAACAGACGGTGTCATCCCAGTGCTCCGACACTGGGATCCAGCCTTTCCATAATCATCAAAACGTCGTATTTTAACATAAAACAGCTACTTTTATACTCACCAACTTAATAAAATTTCTGGATGCCAGACTGGCATGACACCCTAGTGGTAGCACAATGTTCGTACAGTTGTGCGCGGTATCTCATCCGCTAACACGTAGCGGAATGACGGTTGTCGGTAAATCTTTTAGCTATAGAAGTTAACTTTGCAGTTAACTTCTATAGCATTTCAAGATATAGTTTTTATAATAAAGTGTTCGAATATACATGAAAACCATTTTAGCTGTTGAAACAAGCTGCGACGAAACTGCAGTAGCAATTGTAAATAGTGAAAAGCAGGTCCTTGCTCACGAGATTCTTTCTCAAACAGAACACAAAAAACGCGGTGGGGTGATCCCTGAAATAGCTTCACGTGCTCATATGGAGCATTTAAGTGGTCTAATAAAAAGCGCCGTGGAAAAATCTAACCTTAACTTTTGTGACCTCAATGCAATTGCAGCAACATCAGGACCAGGACTCATAGGTGGACTAATAGTTGGTACAATGATGGCTAAAGCAATTGCGCATGTAGCACAAAAACCGTTTATTGCAGTGAATCACTTAGAAGCGCATGCATTGGTTATTAAGTTGCTGCATGAGGTAACATTTCCATTTTTAGTCCTACTAATATCAGGTGGTCACTGTCAATTTTTAATTGCACAAGATGTAGGTAAGTATATTAAACTTGGAGAAACACTTGATGATTCGTTAGGGGAAGCATTTGATAAAGTTGCTAAGATGCTGGATTTAAGCTATCCCGGAGGGCCATTAATTGAAAAGTTAGCTAAAAAAGGCAATGGTGCAAGATTTAAACTGCCAAGGGCGATGATAAAACGCTCTGGATGTAACTTTTCGTTTTCTGGAATCAAGACAGCAGTAAAAAACTTAGTGCAGAAACTCGAAATGAGCGAACAAGATGTGTGTGATATGTGTGCTTCGTTTCAAGAGTGTATTAGTGACATACTGCTGGACAGGGTTAGTAATGCGATTATTATGGCCGAATCTTTAAATATCAAAATCAATGACTTTGTGATTACCGGCGGAGTTGCAGCAAATAATTTCTTGAGAGAAAAATTGAAAAAACACACAAACTTAAATATATTTTTTCCCCCTAATAACCTATGTACAGATAATGCAGTAATGGTTGGATGGGCAGGAATTGAAAGGTTACAGAAGAATTATATAGATCCACTTAATTTTGCACCAAGGCCAAAGTGGGAGTTGGAGAGTTATTAAAAACTCTCAATTCGTAACCGTTCTTCTAAGAAACTTCCTTAACTAGCTCCTCTTGTTGCACTAAAGTATAGCCAAATTCTCGTGCCTTTTTGATCAAATTTTTTACAGCTCTCTCCTTATATCGTGTTTCATAGTATTCCATTCCTTTTTCTACATATTCTTGTCCGTATTTGAGCATACTATAAAATATGCATGCTATTTTTCTTGCAGTAGCTGTTATTGCTTTTGGTGCTCCTAATCGTTTTTTTAATCTCCTGTAGTATGCACCCAATGAACTTTTACTATTTCCTACAGAATTAGCAGCCATTCGAAATGCATTCGCAGCACGATTAATGACTTTACGCGTTCTTGTGCTAAACACTTTTTCTCCTGTAATTTTATTGGCAGGGCTGAGTCCTAACCACGATGAAAAGTGTTTTTCTGTTGACCATTTATTATGGTTTATACCAGTTTCTGAAATTATAGTCTGTATACTTAGTATATCAAGCCCTGGAACTTTAGTAAAATCCATACCAGTTATTCGGTGCAGTTCCTCGTGCAAAGCAAAGTCAGGCTTACTTTTTCTGTGCTTATTCTTTTCCTTACTCAACTGTTTACTTTCGTTAGATTTTGTTTCAAACGTTTTGTAATAGACCTCAATATTTCTATCACATTCTGCTATTTTTTCTTGATAAATATTATATAGTTCAAATTCTTGCTTTAGCGTGAATACATGTTCCTCTCTATAATCGCCAGCTAACGCTTTTGCTATAGTAGACTGATCATTTTTTATTCGTGCATCCCTGAATTGAGCCAATTTCCCAGAATCTCTTTCGCCTTTAATTATAGCCTTGATAATTTTCATACCAGTTACTCCTGTTATATCTCTTATAACTCTATGCAGTTGTATATTCATTTGAATTAATGCCTTCTGCATACGCAGAACATGTGTAGATGCACTTTCAGTGAGGTTCTTACGTTGTCGCACGTAACTACGCAATACACATATCTGGCTATCTGGCCTAAATGACCCTTGGAGTAATCCATAACTATGTAGTTGTTGTAACCACTGACAGTCCTGAACATCTGACTTTCTCCCAGGTACATTTTTTACATGTCGCGCATTTACCAACTTAACTTCAAAACCGTAAGATTCCAGTATTTGAAACAAAGGAATCCAATATACACCAGTTGATTCCATCGCTACGGTTGTAACTTTACACTTTTTTAACCACCTTGCTAAATTATGAAGGTCTTCAGTGAAGCAGCCAAATTTTTGAACACGTTGCTCATCTCTTCTCTCGGGTATACATACATAATGTACAGCCGAACCAACATCTATCCCTGCTGCATCAGGATTCATTACCTCTAATTTACTTTTTGTCATTGTAATTGACCTCCTATAACTTATAATGAAGAAGTATTTAAGCTTGGGACGGTTAGATTATACAATCTTCTAATCGAGGTAGTCGTAATAGACTCCATCAGTGGTTTAACCGTTCCTCCAAAACCATGCTCCCAAACGGGCACTCTAGCACCATTGAGCGTCCGGTTATAACTGCAAAAATACTTCTTAATAAATTATATTTAAAAATTGTTATAGCACTGGATAAAATAGTTTCTTTCAGGTTTAACAAGATTTTTCCTTGTT
>NZ_JAPQLL010000024.1:0-7804 GCF_028981865.1 Wolbachia endosymbiont of Drosophila nikananu
GTCTGTTGCACCTTATCATCTTTTAGCGATTGCATGCAACGCCCTCAAATGCCTCATTTCAGGTGCAATGGGCTTCCAAAAAGTAGGTTTGTTGGCGATACAAAATCCAGCTATCATAGCTGCATCTGATTTATCTGTCTTATTTCTGAGCAGCTCACTTTTGCCAAAAGCTTTCTGGATTTACTATACTGACATTATGTCCTAAATCGTGCATAAAAGTAGCCAAATCTTCTCCATACCAACTAGTTGCTTCAAGACATAAATGAGTAAGATTTGCTCCATGGCCATTGCACCAAACTACAAGTTTTGCAAAACCATCTTGATTATTTTGAAAGACTTTGTGTCGTTTTTTACTCTCCACTAACAAACATCAAATTTCTTTTTTGAAATATCCACACCCAAAATAGCATTTACTTGCATAAAATTGCCTCCAAGACTATAAATAAACTGAGAGTTTAGACTAACCTTGTAATACGGGATATAATTCCAAAAGATACTGTTCTGTCTTTAACTCTATGGGAGGGAAGCAAAATCTGGGATTCGGCCTTAATGGCATTAGTGTCGCATCAGCTTCACCCTCCCTGTGAGGTATTTTAGCTCTAATGCCTCACATCATAAAGATACAAGTGTCACGCACTGGGATGACATTATAGGAGGCTACTTGGATGACAAGAAAGGAGCACCGAAATGACATCATAGGGGCGCTGGGACGACACCGTCATAAAGTGAAACTAGATTGTATCTTATCGGTAAAAAAGAAGAGCTATTTGAGGAAGTTTTTATAGGACTAAAACCAAAGAAAACTTGCATATAAGTTTATTAAGATGTAAAATTGAAGTTATTTTAAAAGAATAGGTCGATTATGAATCTTGTAACAAAATCTGCTATCGATTTTACTGCTTCAGCTATTCTCTCTGGCGGAGAAATTGTTGATGATTTCTGTCTGAGTAAGCGCATAAAAAATAAGTATGCTGTCCTTTTTTTCTATCCACTTGATTTTACCTTTGTCTGTCCAACTGAGTTGATATCATTTAGTAATAAAATAGAGGATTTTTCAAAACGTGGTGTTGAAGTGATAGGAATAAGTGTAGATTCAAAATTTTCACATTATAAATGGCGAAACACTCCAGTTAATGATGGTGGTATTGGAGAAGTTAGCTACACTTTAGTGTCTGATATCAAAAAGTCTATATCAAGAGACTATGGGGTCTTATATGATGACTCAATTGCGCTGAGAGCAACTTTCGTTATTGATGATAAATTTATTGTACGTCATCAATCAATAAATGATTTGCCTTTAGGGCGTAATATCGATGAGTTCGTTAGAGTCGTTGATGCAATTAAACATAATGAAGAGCATGGTGAGGTATGTCCAGCTGGATGGAAGAGGGGCAAGCCGGCAATGCAGGCGAGTAATGAAGGAGTAGCTGATTATCTAAACTCATACAGTGAAGAATTATAGATTTAGTACAAAAGTTCTTATTATTGGATCTGGAGCAGCGGGTTATGCTGCTGCTATATATGCAGCACGTGCAAACTTAGAGCCAATTGTAGTAACGGGAATGCAGCCTGGTGGTCAGCTTACAATTACTACAGATGTTGAAAACTATCCTGGTTTTGTTTCAATACAAGGGCCAGAACTAATGGAGCAAATGAGGTTGCATGCAGAAAAGGTTGGAGCAAAGATAATAGATGATGAGATAAAAAGCGTTGAACAACTTGAGGATTCTAATGAGTATAGGTTTAGATCTTCTGGTAATACTAATGACTACTATTCAGATGCAATTATAATTGCATCTGGTGCGCAAGCGAAGTGGCTTGGTCTCAAGAGTGAAAAGGAATTTCAAGGTTACGGAGTTTCAGCTTGTGCAACTTGTGATGGTGCATTTTTTAGGAATAAAGTTGTAGCTGTGGTTGGTGGTGGAAACACTGCTGTTGAAGAAGCAATATTTTTAACTCGATTTGCCAAAAAAGTGATATTAATACACAGACGTGATAAATTAAGAGCGGAAAAAGTAATGCAAGATAGGCTCTTTAAAAATGATAAAATAAAAGTAATGTGGAACCACACCATAGAGCAGATTCTTGGAGAAGAAAATCCAAAAAAAGTTACTGGTATTATAGTTAAATCAACGGAAGCTCAAGAGTTAGAAGTGGATGGAGTGTTCATTGCAATTGGGCATGCACCAAATACAGGTATTTTTAAAGGCTTTGTTGAAATGGATCAGCAGGGTTATATAATTACAAAACCTGGAACAACTTTAACTAGTAAAGCAGGAGTATTTGCTGCAGGTGATGTTCAAGATAAGGTGTATCGCCAGGCAGTAGTTGCAGCAGGAACAGGGTGCATGGCTGCACTTGATGCAGAAAAGTTTTTAGAGTCGTAGTTAATTCTAGGATTTTGAATAAATTACTTGCAATTTTCCTTTTTTTTACATACTTATATTAGTAAATTATTAGGTAGGTTTAATATGCTTTATGGAGGGAATAGGACAAGTACTACTGGTTACGGATATAATCAGAGAACTCCAGAACCGCTTGATGAACCAACACAAAAGTTATTTAAGGCTATTGATGATGAAAACCTAGAAGCTTTTAAACAAGCTCTAGCAGAAGGTGCGGATGTTAATGCGTTTGATAAGGAGGGCATGATACCTTTGATATCCATAGCTATTAATTTGTCTGCAGGCTCTAAAACAGAAAAAGAATATCAGAATATGATTAGGTTACTTCTACTACACCGGAGCATAGATGTTAATATTCGCGAACAAAATAATAACAATACAGCTTTGTATCTAGCAATGTGCTTTCAGCAAAAGAAAACGTTACAACTCTTACTAAGTCATCCAAACATAAGCACTTACCTAACTAATAAAAAACAGCAAAATCCTGAGGAATGTGCTAGACAAAATCGTGCTGAGTATTTGATAATAGAAATACAAAAAGCACGAAAAGAAAGAGAATTATTAGATGCTCTTTCTAGCGGAAACATTTACCAAGCGAAAAGACTATTAAATCAAGAGTCTAACCCTAATTGCTGGAAAAGGAACCAAAATGGAGAAATAGAAACGCTGCTTAGCTTAATTATTCAATCATGTTTACAAGGAATAACATCAGATAACAAAGAAGTATTGACAAAACTTTTAAAACATAAAGAGCTAGATTTTAGTCAAATAAAGTCAATACAAGCTATAGAGCGAAATTCATGGGTGAAGCAAATAATTAAACAAGCTATTACAGAGCGATTAACCGATACTATTAATAAAAAAGATTTAGATGATGTAAAAAATTAGTAGAAGATAATTGTTTCATAAATCGTGCGATTGTTACTGCTGCATTGAGGGGTATTAATAATCCAATCGAATCTATTACAAATTATCTAAATGAAAAATTTCCTGCAAATACGAATAATATACCAAAAGATTTTGAGAGGTTTGTAGAAGAATTTGAAAAGACAAAAGCTCAACTTGTAGAGAAAGAGCAAGAGCTAACGAATAAAACTGGCAAAATTTCACTATTAGAAAGAGATTTGAAACAAGTAAGGAAAGAAAGAGATAGGCTTTTATCAGAAAATAGATTGCTCCGTACTAAAAGTCTGAGTAATAAAAACGAAAAATCCTCACAAGTAATTTCTCCTAGTAGAAAACAAAGCAACTTCGCTTCTGCTTCTTTTGTGTTGTCTGGAGCGTTTGCTGTTGGTGCATGTTTAACAATACCTAATTTGGAAATATGTATTCCACTTGCTGTAACTGCATTTGCCTTCTTTACAATTGGATGCTACTGTTCATACAAAGCAAACACAGCACTTAGCGACGTTAAAAGCACTCAGCTTGGTAATGTTATCAGTTTAGAATGAAGTTAAGGTTTTGGCTTCTTCTCCAAACTCTGCTGAAAATTTTTGTACATGTTAAAAACATCTTGATAATTGAGGTGAGTGTAAACTTGAGTAGTCTCAAGACTCGAATGACCAAGCAGTTGTTGTATTGATCTTATATCAATATCTTCCTGAAGCAAATGAGTAGCAAAACTATGACGAAATGCATGTGGAGATAAAATTTCTGGCAGATTTAATATTCTCCTTATTTTCTGCAAACGATTAGCCACATAAGTTCTTCCCAATTTTTTTCCTCTTACTCCCAAAAAAAGATATTGTGTTTCATTATTAATGCCAAGATAAGGGCAGGCTTTTACATATTCCTGTATACATTTTTTTACTACCGGAAGAATGAATACCTGCCTTTGTTTATCTCCCTTACCTGTTACTATTAAACTTTCATTGTTAATATCACTAACCCCAAGGTTCAACGCTTCACTGATTCTTAAGCCTGTACCATATAGCAGGACAATAATTGCAATTTCTCTTTTTACCACCCAAGGTTCGCTCAAGTCAGATAATTTCATTTCTTTCACCAAAGTTTTTATATCAGGTATTGATAATGCTTTGGGCAGAGTTCTTCTCTGAATTGGCCTTGATAAGGAAAATACAGCTTCATTGTCTATATTGTAGTTGTTTTTTATGTACTTGAAAAAATTTCTGATTACTGAGAGTGCTCGAGTGTTAGATCTTGCATTCACACCTCTTGCATACCGAGAGGTAAGCCAACTTCTGAGCTCAGGTACGCTCAATTTTTCCAAAGTGCCGACATTTACTTCTCCACCAATGTGAGTATTTAAGAAACTTATAAGATCCTTCAAGTCCCTCATGTATGAATCTAAAGTGTTTGGTGAATAAGATCTGTTGCACCTCAGCCACTCATACCATTTTTCAATGATTGAACCGAGGTCCACAATTATTTTTTAAAGAAAGCATCGATGCACGCATCTCGAAAGGCTTCATTTATATCAGGATGAGAGTGACAAATTCTGTATATATCCTCTGCTGCTGCGCCATATGCCATTGCAACCGCTGCTTCGTTGATTAGCGTATCAGCGTATGCTCCTATGATATGCACACCTAGTATTGTATCTGCTCTGCTACAAGTCAGCACTTTCACGAATCCTTCAGCATCACCAGTGATTTTTGCTCTGCCGTTTGCAGCAAATTGACATTTACCAACTTTGTACTTATAGCCAGCATTTTTGAGTTCCTCTTCGGCTTTACCGATCGAAGAAACCGCAGGGTGAGTGTAAATGACAGATGGTATAATTTCATAATCAACGTGAGGTGACTGTCCTGCTATTATCTCTGCAACTGCCACTCCTTCTTCCTCTGCTTTATGAGCAAGCATTGCTCCACCAATCACATCACCAATAGCAAATATTCCTCTCACATTAGTTTCATATCTGTTGTTAACTTGAACGAAACCACGATTATCTTTTTTTATTTTTTCAAGACCTTCAGTGTATGGTTTGCGTCCTGCTGCCACCAATACCTTATCCGCCTCTATAGTGTTTGTTTGATTATCTTTTACAGAACAAACTTTTACACTCAAAGAGCTACTACTTTGTTTTATTCCCTCAACTTTAGTGCTAAGTAAAAATTTTATTCCTTGTTTTTGTAGACTAGAAAGTAGAGACTTACTTAATTCTCCATCCATTGCTGCAGCGATTCTATCAAAAAATTCTACTACAGTGACTTCAGACCCTAGCCTCCTCCATACAGAAGACATTTCAAGCCCTATTGCCCCGGCTCCGATTACGACAAGTTTTTTTGGTACTTCAGTTAAAGACAATGCACCAGTTGATGAAATAATACTTTCCTCATCGATATTAATTCCTGGCAAAGAAATAACGTCAGAACCGGTTGCAATTACTATATTTTTTGTCTTCAGCACCTTATCTTCAACTGAAACTTCAAGATTATCTTGGTCAAAAGAAGTAATTTTCCCAAGTCCATTGATTTTAGTGATTTTGTGAAGGTTAAACAGATATTCTATACCTTTTCCAAGTTCCTGAACTCTGGCATCCTTATAGCTTAGCATTTCTTTTAAATCGAAACTTGCATCCTTAATTTTTATGCCAAGCTTCGACAGATCATTTTTCGTGTGAGCATACTGATAGGAAGAATGAAGTAGTGCTTTGGAAGGTATGCATCCAACTCGCAAGCATGTACCACCAAAAATGCTATTTTTATCTATGCAGGCAACTTTCAATCCAAGTTTTGCAGCAGCGATAGCACACTTATAACCGCCTGGACCACCACCTATAACAATCAGATCATAATCAATCATAAAGAACAAACCTATTTTCTAAAGAATAAACACCATTTCCCTCAGTTGTTACATATATTTTATCGTGAGTAAACACTGGAGTGTGAAACACATTACCAGGTACTTTGACTACCTTTCCTGCACTTTCAGATCCAGGAAAAGCAAGCATTGAACCTTTATTGCTTGTCACCCACAGTGTATGGGCATGCACAATTGGAGCAAACAATTGCGTATTTTCTATTAAATCAGATGCCCAGACTGTTTCTCCATTTTTTATATCCAGGCCGATTATTTTATTATCTTCAGTTACTATAAAAATTCTTCCGCCTTCTTTTTGTTTCTCTGCAGGAATAAGAGGACTATAATATGACTCAATGTCTGATACATTTTTTACTTGCAGTGACTTTGACCATAAAATATTTCCTGATCTCACGTTAATACCATAAATATAAGAATTATTTGTAGCTATTAAAGTATCGCCAAGCACTCTCGGTGTAGTAGTTACATCTGTGAGCTGTGTATCCAAAAGGTTTGTAGCCAATTTTTGGCTCCACAATTTTTTACCGTCTTCATTAAAAGCTATTAACTCACCATTTGAAAATGGTGCTATTATTTTATCGTTAGAAATTGTTGGCGATATGGAATACAAACCTCGAACCTCATTGATACCGTTTTGATAAGCCCAAGCGGAGCTACCATCTTTTATATCAAACACGTACAGATAATTATCAATAGTCAATACTACCAATTTATTATTTATTACTGCTGCTTTCCCTCTTACTGGAGCTCTCAATTCTTTTTCCCACTCAATCTTGCCAGTTTTTGCATCTATTGCGTGTAAAGTGTTATCCACTATAAAGAAAACATTTTTTTCATAATGCGATAGGCTAATGTTACCAATTTTTTTCCTATGTGAGAGGTGTAATTTCCAATTCATAGCCTTTGAGTTATCAATATCAAAGGAATATAAAGCGCCGTGCTTGTCTGATAAAATAACGCTATCTTCTGTAAGCACTGGAGCTACATATCCTTGAGATAGTTTTTTATCCACTAGACTTATTCGCTCGCTTGCCATTGTGTAACTGCTACACAATAACATTATTATGACAATTATTACTTTCATTACTTAGTTGAGAACAAGATTTATTAATATACATACTAGAAATCTTAATCACAATGAAAATGTTCTTGTTGTACGTTGAAACATTGATTTATGAACAGAATGTTATATTATTATGTAAAAACTATACTCTTAGAGCTCATCCACTATGCGGCAACGTGCATAGCTGTATGAACATTGAGATATAAAAGTAATTTATACCAAGAAGAAAGATGTCATCCAAGTAGCCTCTTTCTTGTCATCCGAGTAGCTCCTTTTTTCGTCATCCCAGTGCCCAGACTACTTGGATCCAGGAAACTTAACTCTACACCAAGTAAATGTACAATAAGAACTAGATTCCAGACTGGAATGACACCCTACTTAACCGTCATACCGCGATTCATTCGCGGTATCTCATCCGCTAGCAAGAGATCCCGCTAACAAGCAGCGGGATGACGAATTGCTTAACCGTCATCCCGCCACGAACCGTCATACCGCGATTCATTCGTGGTATCTCATCCGCTAACAAGAAATCCCGCTAGCACGTAGCGGGATG
>NZ_JAPQLL010000025.1:0-9404 GCF_028981865.1 Wolbachia endosymbiont of Drosophila nikananu
AGATCCCAGATATCAACTATGTTTTTTTAAAAATTTTTTATTTGTGTAACTTTGTTCAATCATGTGGGCAATAAAAACCCGTGTGTCATAGAAATAAAATTTTATATCAAACAGCTGTCACAACAATTTCTGCTTAGCTAATGAATATGTGCTTTAAGTCTGTGTGGACGCACATATTCATTAGCCAATTTCAGTTACCGTTGTAAGAGTATGCAAATTAATTGCTTCTTTAAGTCTTGCATTAGCAATTACTATAATTTTTCGCATTAGAGCTGTTATAGCCACCATCTTCTTCTTACCACTTTCAATAAGCTTAGAATAAAAGGCACCAAGTGCAGATTTGGACCTTGCAGCAGCCATGGCTGCTGTAAAAAGCTTTGAACGAACGTTACTTCTTCCACCTATAATCCTTCGGTAGCCAATAGCTTTACCACTTTCCTTAGGATGAAGCGCAACACCTGCAAGGCTTGAAATTTGCCTTTTATTTAAAGAACCAAGTTCCGGTATGAGACACAATAAACATTGAGAGGTTTTTCTACCTATTCCAGGAACTGTTTCAAGAATTTTTTGGCATCATTGCAATTCAGGATTTTCATTGACTATTTTTTGTATAGCTTGATCAAGCTTTTCTACCTGGTTGTTGAGGAATTCAATAGCTTGTTGACAACTTTCCTTAATGTAATCATTTCCAGGAGTTTTTAGCCTATTCTTGTCTTGAACAAGCATTTTCGTAATATCGTCACGACGCTGACAAAGTGCAAACAAGGTGGTTTGTTCTTTTGAGATAGGTGTAAATAGCTGCAGATGTCTACACCGCTCAGAACCATATTGGGCAAGCGCTTTTGCATCAAGACTTTGCCAAAGTTCCATGAGATAGAATGAAGTTTTTAACTTGATGAGTATTAGCACGATGCACAGCAATGTTTCTATCAATAAGAAAATACAATAAGCCAAGCTCATAACCTCCTGTAGCTTCTAAAATTGCCATGGAGTTAGGCAAGATATTTGAAAATTTTTGGTAGAATTGTTTCCAACCAACACAACTATTGTCAAATTTGATGACACCTTTTTGTTCATTAACTGCAGTAACAAATTCAAGTTTTCCAATATCAATGCCAATAAAATTTTGATAAGATGTAACCATAAATAACCTCGAGAGTTTTAGTTAAAGTTTAAGATTGTAAACGGGTGCATATATATGTCCCAAACAACTATTCAAACGTCTCGAAGGATAGGCTTGAGTACCTTGACTATCTACGTATGTTATAATACTACCGTCTTAACCCCAACTATGGATAAAGAATAGATAAAAGTGCAGCTAAGAAGAGGAAAATAGGGTAAGCTCTAGTATTTTAGCGATAATAAGAGGTTACCCATGAAGAAAGATATTACAGAACTTTACTGTTGCGTCGAGGATTTTTGTCGCATGGTCGATGAGAACTTTGCCAATATACTCCCATTAAACTGCAGAAAACCCACTAGAATACCAGGACTCCAGAAATCCTTATCATAATCCTATTGTACCACCAATCACCATGCAAAAATTTCAAAGCTTTTTACCTACTTTATCTGCCACTTTACAAATTAGAGTTTCCCAAATTGCCAACATATGACCGGTTTATCGCTCTTAAATCGCGGATTTTATGGTATTTAGCATTACTTTTGCAATGGTTCTGCGAACAGGCGAAGTCGATGAATGACAGGTATTTCCTAACTTCTACAATCGCCATTTGCCACAAAAGAAGGATCTCCAGGAATAAAGTTTTTAATGGTTTGGCAGAAATTAGTAAGAGCACATACGGTTGGTTTTTCGGCTTCAAATTGCACTTGGTGATCAACGAAATTGGAGAAATTCAAGCGCTTACGCTAACCAGAGGTAACGTTGACGATAGAAAACCTGTGCCAACTATAACCAAAAAACTAACAGGACTTTTGTTTGGAGATAAGGGCTATATAAAGAAAGAGCTCTTTGAGGAACTCTTCGATAGAGGTCTAAAACTCGTCACTAAAGTGAAAAAGGGCATGAAAAACGCACTGATTTCTCTGAAAGAGAAGATTTTGCTAAGAAAAAGATCGATTGTTGAGACGGTTTTTGACTTCTTGAAAAACAAGTTTGAGATTGAGCATACAAGGCACAGATCACCAACAAATTTCCTAATTCATGTTTTTTCTGTCCTGATTTCCTATTCCTTGCAGTCGAAAAAGCCCTCCATTTCTATGCCTTTCTTTATCGGCTAATCCATAGTTGGGGTTACTATGGCAGGAAAGAAAAGTGCCTTACGTAATGTTTGTGAACCAACTTTACTTAATCTGGGCTTGGCATATACAGATGAACCTGACGTCATATTTCGCGGTATAACTTCTGCATATGCTGCTAATTGCCTGGCATCTCTAAAAGCTTTTATATCAGGAACTTCAGCTAAAATAGCTATTCTCTCCTATACCTGGAATAGTCAATAGGAGTTGAAAATCTTCCAACAATTCTTTGTGTTGTTTTAATAGTTCGCATATGGAGTTTTTTATTGTTTCTATTTTTTGCTCTATATTCATTGCAAGGTCTTCCCAAGCATTTGCAACTTCTTTAGGTAGCCTCTTTTTTTTTCTAAGTGGTTATTTACTAATGTCAATTCATCTTTTAACGCAGCCGAGCAACGATAAAGATGTTTTAATTTTTTCATTTCAGGAGAAGGTGGTGTCCAACGAATAGGTTCTTGTCTTTGACAATAATCGGCAATAACTTCTGCATCGGTCTGATCATTCTTTTGTCGTATCAGCTTACTCCTTGCATAAGATTTTATGCAATAAGGATTTACAACACTTACAAAATGTCCAGCATTGTGTAGAAATTCAGCCAGTGCTTCGCTATAACAACCAGTAGATTCCATGCAGGTTTTTACTTTTTCTACATTATGTTTGTGTAGAAAATTCAGTAGACTTTGAAACCCATGATCATCGTTCTTAAAGCTCCTTTTTCTAGTTTCACGCTTTCCTTTTTTGCTTATAAATGAGAGAAAAACATCAAAGCGATCTTTTGATATATCTATGCCCAAAAAGTTGTTGATACCCCATACGTTACCATTAAAAATGAAAAGTAAGGCTAGTCTTGTGAATACAGAATTAGAACCATTCAGGTCTTTCTACGATACCGTCCAGCCTATACTTTTGAGAAGGGAATTCTTATCTTTAGTACAGATTTTATATCTAAGGCTTCGATCAGAGTTCTTCCCTTCTCCACCTAATGCTTAAGCTTAAAACATTAGATGCTTTTTTCAAGATACAAGGTTTCGAAAAACGTGCACAGTGTTATGCTGCTAAAGCTTACTCAAGTCAAACAGATCAAGGTGATGATTATCATAACCTCAAGGAAATTATCTTTATAGCTGTTGCTGATTGTATTATTTTTCCAGATAAGGCTGAGTATAAATCTAATCATACTATTCGGGATGAAAATACTAATGAGCATGATTTAAAGGATCTCTATTTCGTATTCATTGAATTACCAAAGTTTACCAAGACTAAAGAAGATCAATTAAAAAATATAGTAGAAAAGTGGTGTTATTTTTTTCGATATGCAGCAGAAACAAGGGAAGAGGACCTAGATAAAATAGTTGGTAGTGATGTAATAATAAAATGAGCTTATGAAGAGATGAATAAGTTTAATTGGTCAGAAAAAGAATTTATAGCCTACGAACAAGAGATAAAGCGTATTCTTGATGAACATGCTGTCCTCGCTCAAAAACTCGATGATGCTACTGAAAAAGGCAGACTAGAAGGCATCCTCATCGGTCATCAAAAAGGCAGAGCGGAAGGTAGGGAAGAGGGCGAACAACAGGCTAAAATTGCTGTGGCAAAGAATTCACTTAAGGCGGGTGTTTCTATTGATGTTATTGCTGAAATAACAGGGTTTTCTGTTGATTATATTAAGAAAATTCAAGAAAAGAAGTTTTAGCCATAACGTTTTTTTATTAAACCCTCTATTCTAGTAATTTTAATATTGCAATCCATTCTAATGTCTGTACAATACCTTTTTTATATAAATACTTAACAAGAGGGGTTAATGCCAACACAGGAAGAGCTTCGGGCTACGATGTCCAAAAAATTACAGGAAGCTATTGAATATCCAGATCCAACAGTTGCTGCTGGGAGGAAGTCAGCTATCAAGAGATGGGTGGGAGTCCTTCAGGATAACTTTATGGAGCACATAAAATACTTTAAGGGTGATAAGCTGAAGTTCTTGCACAATGTATTCCAAGATGAAGGTTGCTGGTCAGGTGTAAGGTTGGATAATGCTGCTTTAGGTCAAAGGTTTACTGAAGAAAAAATAGAGGAAATCGATAATCCACTTCGCAAATATGAGATGGCTTGTAGTTACTGTGTAGTAGATAAAATTCATCCACTCTTTCAAAAAGCATTTGAATCCTACAAAAATGGATTTTCTTCTGATGAACTTGATAGTAGAGGTAATCCTATAACTGATGAGTACATACGAAACTCGCTTTTGGGTGGCATTCGAAGGAAAGGTCCTGTATTTGATTTCTGGATCGATAGAGAATCTGGGGAATTAAAGCAGTATGATGCAGTAGAAGGTTTTGACAGTGCTGTAAAACTTAAGTGGAGTGAAGGGGTAGAGTATTTTTATAATCATTTAAAAGAAGAAGATAAGGAAAAGAAGCTTACAGAAGCTATTCTTGCTCTTTCTCGTCCTCAATCTGTTGAGAAAGACGCTCCTATTTTAGATTTTTGTGTAAGGAATATAGGTGATAAAGATACTCTTTTACAGAAATTGCTGCAGAAAGATAAGGGAGTATATTCCCTTCTTGCTGAATTAATAGAGTCATGTTTTTTTGATACGGTTCATGATTTGGTACAGTGCTGGTGTTATAAAGGCGTTTCAGAACGTGGAGATCATTCAGAGAAAATATTCTCACAAGATGAGTATGACCTCCTCCTTTACTCACTTTCAAATGTAATGTTGAAAAATCCTGAGTCAAGTGTTCAAGCTAGATCTCTTATTATGAAGATTTGGAAATGTGAACGCTTTACTGAATACAGAGAGACCTCTGTTAATACTTCTAATTATACAGTTCCTATAAAGAGTGTACTTGGGGGATTAATCATTAATTGGAAACGAGAAGATATTTGTAAGCCCGATAGGGAAATAGAGAAAGAAAAAATATTAGATATAATATCATTTACTAAAAGTTGCTTTCCTGAAAAGTTTGAACTTTTTAAAGAAGATGTTTGTAAGTCCGATAGGGAAATAGAGAAAGAAGAAATATTAGATATAATATCATTTGCTAAAAGTTGCTTTCCTGAAAAGTTTGAACTTTTTAAAGAAGTCATGGTAGAAAACCTTAGATTATGTGGTAGAGAAGGAATGGAAGAAAGTATAAACTACGATGATTTGGCGAAAGAATTGCTTTCTGAGTTAGAGAAAACAACTTTACCTCCTGGAGGTGATGGTCCTAGGTATGATTTACGGACACGATCTAAAGCTCATGGCAGTAAGAAAACAACTTTGCCAGTTGATGATAGTCCGCAGTCTGAGCTTGGAACTCCTAGTGTAAGTGGTGTTTCTTCTTATAAGAAAAAAAGCATCTTTACGCTTAGTGGTAATAAGTAATCCACTTATGAACTCTTGGTATTTCTGGTCGTAGTAAATAAGGGGTATTTTGTATGAGTAATGGTGATGGGCTTATTAGGAGTTTAGTGGATGGAGATCTTGATGGTTTTAGACAAGAGTTTGAATCCTTTTTAGATCAATGTCCATCTTTCTTGTATCATGTAGGTACAGGACGTTTCCTTCCTGTATTCTTTTTTAGTATGTTTGCTACTGCTCATGATGCAGGCATTTTGAATACAGATGAGAAAGTCTATTTTCGTTTTGATAATCATGGTATTGATACAGGTGGTAGAAATAGAAATACAGGAAACCTAAAAGTTGTTATTTTAACTCGTAATCGTGACGGACAGCAAGTTGTCAGGTGTTACAGCATTTCTGATCGTCCTAATAGTGATGGGTTAAGATTTAGTGAAAGGGAGAAAGATTCTCTAGTACAAGAAATTATACAGCAAAATCAAGGTTTAAGGGAAGAAGACCTAAGTTTTGAGCAGTACAAAGTATGTATGCATGGGAAAGGCAGGAGTCAGGGAGAGGCAATTGCAACAGTATTCGAGGTGATTCGTGAAAAAGATTCTCAAGGTAGAGATAGATTTGCTAAATATTCAGCGTCTGAGATTAGCCTTCTGAGGCATATAGAACGCAATAGGCTTAGGGGGATTAATGCGCCTGCGCCACGCAGTGTGTTGACAGTTAAGGAAATAGGAAGTATACGACTCAATCAAGATCAGAGAGTACAGCTTGGTCATTTGGTCAATTTTGTGCAAGCTGCACCAGGTCAGCAAGGGATTTTCAATTTTATGGAAGTGCTAGCAAGTAACCAAAGAATAAATGTAGAACGTGGAATAAATGAAGGAATTTTGCCATACATAACTCGAATCTATCGTAATTACCTAGGCAGCCTACAAAATGACATTCAAAATCGCAGTCAAAAGTTTGAGAGTTACGGGTTTTTATTAGGTTTCTTAGCAAATTTTAGTCATCGCTACACAATAGGCATCGATCTTGACTTATCTCCTAGAAACTCACATGTTGCTTTTCTTGTACGTCATCAAGAAGAAAGAGGAAATGTTCCTATTGTCATTAATATTGCTACAGGAGCAACATTGTCCAGTACCGCATTAGACTGTGCCAGAGGTCACGCTAAAAGATTATATGTTTCTTCATTTATACCTATTCATACCACATCAGAGCATACTGTTTGTTTTGGATTAAATTTTGATTTAAATCGAATTCCTTTTAGGGTTGATACGGTAGGGCTTCAACAGGATAGATTTCCTTTAGTACAAAGATTATTTGAGTGTTTGGAGAATGAAGAAATTAGAGAAAATATTAGAGATTTCTTACTTCAACATCTTCCTGCTGAAATACCAAGAAATGCAGAGAATTATAACAGAATATTTGATTGTATAACTGGTTTTACTTTTGGGAGTAGTGCTTTTGCTAGAGAGTATTTAGAGCTGGAAGAAGGAGAAGATCGAGTACGTGTAAGAAAGTATATATTTAGATACGGTGATGGAGATTTAAGAAGACATACTTTAACTATGGTCTTTTATGCTCAGGGTTATAATATAGTTACACTTCATATTAGAGCTCACGATGCGCAACAGCAAGAAGCTATCGATTTACAAGCTCTTAATGTTAATAGAAATAATGTTCATATATGGGAAGTTTCATGCACACTTAATGACCAATTTGAGCTAGATATTGATCAACCAAATGACCTTGGTTTATATCACGATTACCAAAATAATAATGCAAATAATTTTCTTGCTGGTGATCTTATACAAGTGCCTAATGTTGAAAATGTACATGGTATTTCAGAAAGGGTTATGAACGATGGCTGGAAAAATGTAGGTCAGCATAGAGAACTATTTCAAGAGATCTCTGGAATATTGATGCCACTTAGGGACGCAATAAATGTTAATAGTGAGGGTAAGTTTCGTTCTATACTACATGGTACATTTTATGCTAGTGATAATCCTTATAAAGTGCTTGCTATGTATAAAGTTGGTCAAACATATAGTTTGAAAAGGGGGCAGGAAGAAGAAGGAGAAAGGGTAATACTCACAAGAATTACAGAACAGACATTAGACCTTTTATTATTAAGACAACCTACAGAGAATGATCTAGATACTCATCCAATTGGATATATATTAAGATTTGCTGGTAATGTAGAAGAAGTAGCACAAAAGGAGAATAACGCAAAAGATCGAATAAAAGAACTTATGAACAAGCAAAGAGGATATTTGCTTATTACTTCTGGAAATGAGGCGGTTTTATTTCCTCTTATATTTAATGCAGGTGCAGGGAGAGTAGAAGGTCTGATATCTATTCCAGAAGGAATAGGAAGAGAAGAGTATGTACATAAACTTGATCGTGGTGGTCGTGACTTAAGATCAGGAGGACTAGTGGGCCCTGAAAGTGTTATTGATGAAAATCCACCAGAGGGTCTATTATCAGATCAGACTCGTGAAAATTTAATAAATTATATTCGAGAAAATCCCGGACGGAACCAGATTTTACCGTTTGATCTAGGTGATAATCGATGTGTTAGTATTACTACCTTCGAAGGTAGTATACAACAACTCCTAGAAATACTAAGGTCAAGAATAATGGGAGGTGATAATGCCATTCCTACAGCACAAGGAATAAGAAGACAAATAAGAGATATTCTTGGAAATCAAGGGATAGAAGTAAATGATCTACTTACACTAGAATTTGCAACGAGAAATGGACATTATGATTACTGGCTTCAACAAATTGATATAGCTCATGCTGGAAGATTGCAATATCAGCTTCGTACTGAAGGTAATCACACTTTTGAAGCAGCTAATTTGGCAAGGAATGACGGTAACGAGCACATTGTTAGAGTATTAAATCAATTTAGGGAAAATGAAGAACAACAGCGTTTAACTTTAATCATTACTTTAAATAATACTCATTGGGTTACACTAGTGATTGAACGTCAAAATGGGAACTATGTTGGGTACTATGCTGATTCAACTGCTACTGCTGTTCCAGGTGGTATTACCGATATCATTCAAAATAACTTAGGAAATAATATCAGGATTAATAATGTTTCTGTTCGTCAGCAAACAGATGGTTGGAATTGTGGTTTATGGGCATTAGAAAATGCTAAGGATATTAATCGAGTCCTAAATGAAAATCCTGGAGAACAAGTTCAGAATGTTGTAAATATTATGCGTGACTTTCTCGAAAGAAACCACCCAAACAGAGATAGAAATTACTTTCAGAACATAAGAGTGGGCATTTCACAATTATTCAGGAATGATCCGGGATTTCAAGATGTGCAATTGCAAGCATACATTCAAAATAGAGAACAAATTGATCCATTATTACGTACTTATCTAGAATTAGGATATCACAGAGTGGGAGGAGGGTGTGGACCAGTAGAAGCACCTATATCGCTTAGTGTTAGTGATTCCAGTAATTTTGGTGGCCTGCCACAGTCGAGCTTAGAAAGTCCTGAAGCTAGTGTGTTTCTGACCTTAGCAAAGGTAAAGGCGGTAGGTAGAGGTAATCGGTAGATGAAAGGAGTGTAACAAAAACCTTATGCATCAAGTAGAGATTGTGAGCAAATTTAAAGAAGTTAAGGTGGGTAACCTGTTTTTTTCTACTTGTAGCAATGTTTCAAAAAGTATATGTGTCGAGTTGGGTAAAGTTGAAGGAGGTTCTTAAATGAACAGCTATTAATTTAGTAGTATACAACATTAATAAATTTAAACAACGCAACCATTTCCAGCAACCAAAACCAGCAAGC
>NZ_JAPQLL010000026.1:0-1820 GCF_028981865.1 Wolbachia endosymbiont of Drosophila nikananu
ACCGCGGGGTGGAGCAGCCCGGTAGCTCGTCAGGCTCATAACCTGAAGGCCGCAGGTTCAAATCCTGCCCCCGCAACCAATGAATCCTGCACCAAGAACTTACTAAGAACGCCAGCGTCAGGATGATGCATGGCGCTCTTCCTGTTTGTCGCAAAAATAAGCATCGCAGCTAAATCCCCCTCAAGGAAAATCCCAAGCGTACCATTCTCCGGAAGAAGGCGGATCCGCGTGATCAGAGACCGGATCGCTTCCACCGTCTTCGTGTCGCTACCTGCCTTTTGAAGACTCTCGTGAAGTGTTGCTATCTTCTGCTGCGGATGACCCGGTTGCGTATAGATCAGGGTAATCCCATGCTTTTCCGCCCACGAAATCAACGTATGACTGACATATTCAAGGCCATTGTCCATTCGGACAGCTTCTGGTCTGTCACGCTACTCCATAACCTGTTCCAGGCAGTGGACAACGCGACAGGCCGGCAGGGAAAAATCAACCTCTATCGCCAGTCCTTCACGATTGAAGTCATCCAAAAGCCTGTCCGCCATAAAATCCATGGACCTTCCACGCCTTGATCCATTGGCACGGAACAGAAGGCCGGAAGGGAGGGAGGCAGGTCAGTTCGTCAGATCAGACGCCGGATGCGACCTTCCAGCGTGTTCGCCAGGCAAGGCCGACGTTTTCTGCTATTTCCTTCTGTCTACTCTCACCGCCTGCCATAGATTATCATCCACGATTTTGAGATGCGGGGCTGAGTGCCAGATGACCCTGCCCCGAAGCGTGCCCTCAGTTTTGAGTTAGGGTCGGTGGGTTGTTGTATGCCTTGCTGGCGTGTTGAGCGAAAGCCTCTGGCGTCATGCCATTGAGGCTGGTGTTGGGGCCTGAAGGCGTTGTAGTCAGCCCGCCATGCGTCGATAACCGATCGGGCGTGGCCGAGGTTACGGAACAGGTGCTCGTTGAGGAATTCGTCACGGAACCGGCCGTTGAAGCTCTCGACGAACCTGTTCTGCTGCGGCTTTCCCGGTGCGATATAGTGCCATAGCACTGACGGCTTCTGCTGCCAGGCCAAGATCGCGTTCTCTTTTTCAAGAGCCTTGAGCCGCCGCGCTTCCAACAACACCTCCATCCCGCTGTATTTCGACCGCAGGTGTAGAACGTCGCATCGCTGATCCCGTGCTGGTCGTATAAATCCGTAGCTGTCGCGCCCGCCTGATGCTCTTTCAGAAGCCCGATAATCTGGTCCTGCGTAAATCGCGCTTTCTTCATCGTCTGTCTCCAGTGGACAGACCTTACTTCAAATCAAGGGCACTTCAGGGGGCGAGGTCACTGGTTTACTGGTTTGCCGGGTTGGAGCGTGAGACGCGCTTGCCGGTAATGGGGCATTGATGAAGCGTTGTCGGTTCCATACCAGAACGTCCGCATAGTTCATTGTTCACGAGATTGAAGTTCGACCTCAGGGCTCAGTTACGTCATTGGGCGCGGCTTGCTTTATGCTTATCCGTTAACAGACGGGTTTCACCCGGTGAATTCGGTCGCCATAAATTCTGCAACAGAGCCCCTGTCCGAAAAATGGGGTTCATTTCTTATTTTTCGCATTCTCGTGGTCCGGTGGGGTGATCAGAGGTGGACTTTGTTCATTATAAAAAACAGCAAAGGGCAATTTTTTACATAATTTATTAACACATATTAAAATTTTAAAAACTTTTTTACATAATTATTTTGGCATCATGAAGAAAATAATAAAATAATTATAAATAAATATATATATTGTTTTTATATCGGAATATAAAAAAGTCGTTAACCTATTTTTATTGACTTTGGTCATT
>NZ_JAPQLL010000027.1:0-4639 GCF_028981865.1 Wolbachia endosymbiont of Drosophila nikananu
AAAAAATATTATCTCTAGCATGAGTCATAAGGGTTGTTGTTATGATAACTCACCTGCAGAAAGCTTTTTCAGCTCACTCAAAAGAGAGCTACTTATTGATCCTTCACAACACTCTGCTCAACAATCTAGAACTGCCATATTTGAATACATTGAAATTTTTTATAATAAACAACGACGTCATTCTACTATTAACTATTGCATCCCTGAACAATTTGATGCATCATTTTCATGACAAAAACGTCTTAACTTCCTCTCTACTTTTTCTGGGTAAGGTCAGTGTCATCAGAATAGCCCCTTTTTTGTCATCCCAGTGCCCAAGCAACAAGGACAACATTGCAAATTTAGAGTTCAAGAGGGTTATTCCTCGAGAACTACTGCGTCAGAAAGCTGGCGTTGAATTTGTATATAATGTTGATCTTGGAGGTTTTTATGAATAATAGTGAGAGAAAAGAGAAATTAGAAACTCGTATTCTATCAAGCAGAGGTAGGTCTTTGCTTGACCATGAGCTACTGGAACGTAATCTATCTGAATACACAGAAGGAAGAGAAGTTGCCAAAAAGCTAATGGAGCTCTTTAGTAGTTTAGGAAGGGTAATTAATGCTGATCTTCACGAGCTAAAAAATGTTACAGGAATGAACGATGGAGCAATAGCAAATATCTTTTGCCTGAAAGAGATTTTCGATAGGATATTGAAAGGTAAGTTAAAAAAGCTGTCGATTCTTGATAATAGAGAAGAGCTACTAAAATACTTTAAAGCAGCAATAGGACAGTCACGAAAGGAAAGCTTACGAGTGGTATACTTAGATCGAAGTGGTCATTTAATATATGAGTATGTTCAAGACTGTGGAACTATAGATAGAGTGCCTCTATATGTGAGGGAAATAATAAAACAGGGATTACTGATTGACGCATCATCTGTTGCAATTTCACATAATCATCCAAGTGGAGATATAGAGCTATCTAAAGAGGATGAAGATAACACACTTACATTAGCTGCAACCTGTGAAAATGTAGGAATGAAATTAATAGATCATATAATCGTAACACAGAAGAGCCATTTTAGTTTTTATGACAGTGGTTTATTGTAATCTGTAGACCGGAAGGAAAGTTCTCTAGCTTTCCTTCTTTTTTTCCACTTCATAAATTAAAAAATTCAATATAAGCTTGAACAGCTAAAATTAGTAATAAAAAGTGGAATTAGGCAAAAAAATAAAGGAACTTAGGTTATACTGTGGTTTAACACAAACTGAGTTAGGAAAAAGAATAGGTGTTTCATATAGGCAGATACAAAGGTACGAAAATGGTTCAAATTGCATTTTAGCCAGTAGACTATATGACTTAGCAAAAGCTCTATCGATTAATGTCGCTGATTTTTTTACTGATGTGCATACAGGCTTACATGAAGCTTACGACGAAGAAATACTAAAATTAGTCAAAGGATATAACGAAATTAAGAGCAAAAGATTACGTAGTGTAGTTTATACGTTAGTAAAATCTTTTTCTCAAGGTTACAATGAAAGTTAGTATTGCCTTAATATATGAGTTAAGATATTAATGAATGATTGCGCAAGTTGAACAACATCCTATTGATAAACAAATAGGGGAAAGAATAAGGAAAAGAAGGCTAATGTGTGGCTTTAGCCAAAGAGACCTAGGAAAAAAGCTTGGAATTTCATTTCAGCATATACAAGGATATGAAACTGGAGAAGTAAGGCTTGTAGTTGATAGGTTGTATAATTTGGCAGAAGCTTTGTCAGTTGATATGTCATATTTTTTTACAAAAGCCTCTGAGGATTTACATGATAAGGCCTTCCATAGAGATACAAGTAGTAAAGAAATATCAAGGCTAGTGAGGGAATACAGGAAAATTAAGGATGGAACGTTGCGTGATATTATTCATTCAGTGATAAAGGCTCTTACTAATAGATAGGTATAGTAGTGCTTCATAAGCAAGAATAGCCTTCTTGCGTTCTACTCCCCAGCGGTACTTATGAATTTTTCCAGACTTACGAATAACACGATGGCATGGTATTAAGTAGGAAATTGGATTGTTAGCAATTGCATTTGCGGTAGCACGTATGGCCTTTGGCTTACCAATTATATGAGCAATATTGGCATAGCTTGTTGTTGTAGCTGTGGAAATCGAAATCAATGCTTGCCAGACTTTAATTTGAAAGTCTGTTCCTCTAACAAGCAAAGAAAATGATCTCTCAGGTATTTGTGTGTCAAAAATATTGCGTACAATTTTTGCCGTTGTTAGCCTATCTTCTTTCAGGTAGGCTTGTGGCCACTCTTTTTCAAGTATCTTAATAGCTGAAGTTTCAAAATCACAAAAAGAAAGGTGACAGATGCTTTGTGTTGTAACTCCAATAAGTGCTTTTCCAAAAATAGTAGAGTGGTAACCATATAAAATATCGATAGATTCTTTATTTTTTCCAGGTGTTATAACCTGATATTTAGCCATACTTAAGAAATCAGTACTGATACAGTTTAAATTGATTTATATTAAAATTAAAGAGTTCAAACGCTACGCAAGACCAATCCACCCCGCAGCGGTTTTGGTTGCTGGAAGTGACTATATTATTTGAGTTTTTAATAACATATGATACTAGGTTAACAATAATTAATTTTAAAGTAAAAAGAAAATTCAAGGAAAACTTATAGTAAATTTTTATATATTTTACTACCACACTCTTAACCATATATTAGCATTATACCACTAGATTTGACACATAAACTCTCAATAACCCTTATCTACCAGGAAGATCATCTGCAGAACTATGCCCTAAGTTGTCTTTTATACGAAGAACATCCTTAACTGATATAAGAGTATTTGGCCTCTGCGCACGATCATTGAAGATGGCGTACGTTAAAACTACTGTATCCCCGTCGGTAATACGCTTATATCCTCTAGCATTAAAATAACTACCTAGCTGAGTATTTGCTTCTACAATTTTTCGCTGTAGCTCTCCAGTACCAGCAAACTTTAACTCTATTACAATTGGATGGGTACCATCTCTCGCTTCCACAGATCTTAACAGAACCAAGTCCACTTTCTGCTTGTTGCACTAAAGTATAGCCAAATTCTCGTGCCTTTTTGATCAAATTTTTTACAGCTCTCTCCTTATATCGTGTTTCATAGTATTCCATTCCTTTTTCTACATATTCTTGTCCGTATTTGAGCATACTATAAAATATGCATGCTATTTTTCTTGCAGTAGCTGTTATTGCTTTTGGTGCTCCTAATCGTTTTTTTAATCTCCTGTAGTATGCACCCAATGAACTTTTACTATTTCCTACAGAATTAGCAGCCATTCGAAATGCATTCGCAGCACGATTAATGACTTTACGCGTTCTTGTGCTAAACACTTTTTCTCCTGTAATTTTATTGGCAGGGCTGAGTCCTAACCACGATGAAAAGTGTTTTTCTGTTGACCATTTATTATGGTTTATACCAGTTTCTGAAATTATAGTCTGTATACTTAGTATATCAAGCCCTGGAACTTTAGTAAAATCCATACCAGTTATTCGGTGCAGTTCCTCGTGCAAAGCAAAGTCAGGCTTACTTTTTCTGTGCTTATTCTTTTCCTTACTCAACTGTTTACTTTCGTTAGATTTTGTTTCAAACGTTTTGTAATAGACCTCAATATTTCTATCACATTCTGCTATTTTTTCTTGATAAATATTATATAGTTCAAATTCTTGCTTTAGCGTGAATACATGTTCCTCTCTATAATCGCCAGCTAACGCTTTTGCTATAGTAGACTGATCATTTTTTATTCGTGCATCCCTGAATTGAGCCAATTTCCCAGAATCTCTTTCGCCTTTAATTATAGCCTTGATAATTTTCATACCAGTTACTCCTGTTATATCTCTTATAACTCTATGCAGTTGTATATTCATTTGAATTAATGCCTTCTGCATACGCAGAACATGTGTAGATGCACTTTCAGTGAGGTTCTTACGTTGTCGCACGTAACTACGCAATACACATATCTGGCTATCTGGCCTAAATGACCCTTGGAGTAATCCATAACTATGTAGTTGTTGTAACCACTGACAGTCCTGAACATCTGACTTTCTCCCAGGTACATTTTTTACATGTCGCGCATTTACCAACTTAACTTCAAAACCGTAAGATTCCAGTATTTGAAACAAAGGAATCCAATATACACCAGTTGATTCCATCGCTACGGTTGTAACTTTACACTTTTTTAACCACCTTGCTAAATTATGAAGGTCTTCAGTGAAGCAGCCAAATTTTTGAACACGTTGCTCATCTCTTCTCTCGGGTATACATACATAATGTACAGCCGAACCAACATCTATCCCTGCTGCATCAGGATTCATTACCTCTAATTTACTTTTTGTCATTGTAATTGACCTCCTATAACTTATAATGAAGAAGTATTTAAGCTTGGGACGGTTAGATTATACAATCTTCTAATCGAGGTAGTCGTAATAGACTCCATCAGTGGTTTAACCGTTCCTCCAAAACCATGCTCCCAAACGGGCACTCTAGCACCATTGAGCGTCCGGTTATAACTGCAAAAATACTTCTTAATAAATTATATTTAAAAATTGTTATAGCACTGGATAAAATAGTTTCTTTCAGGTTTAACAAGATTTTTCCTTGTT
>NZ_JAPQLL010000028.1:0-2368 GCF_028981865.1 Wolbachia endosymbiont of Drosophila nikananu
GTTTGGCTGAGACACTCGAAAAGGAAGGGTAATCGACGGGTTCCCGTTGAATATCTCTCCGCAGTGTCTAATATGTAGTTCGGAGCTGCCTGGTGCGTCAGGCAAATCAACCCCCGGGCCGATAAGCATTCCTACGGGAACTGGCTCTGTCGTGGCCCTGGTCACGTTAACCGGTGCCCACCTGCACTTGCAGGTCTAGGAGGGCTGAAAAGACCAACGGCTTTGGCGGCTCCACAGATTTCTTCCATCGATCAGCAAAAAAAAGAACTCCGTGACCTCATGGCTGAGAGGCGCAGGAATGCGCCAGCGCATGCAGAAGCGGACCTTCTGGGGCGGATTTTCAAAACCGTTCAGACTTATGATGCTCCGAGCGTAGCGGCAGTTTGGCCCCTGCCGGGAGAAATCGATCTTCGACCTTTGTGTTCCCGGCTGGCTCGTGATGGGCGACGCGTTGCGCTGCCCGAGACGACACCCAAAGGAACGCCTCTCGTTTTTCGGGAGTGGAGCGAAGACAGCCGCATGCTGGCAGGTCGCTTTGGGACATCTCATCCTGATGGCCCCATTCTTATTCCTGATCTTGTTCTTGTTCCTTTTCTGGCGTTTGACCGGAAAGGTTTTCGCTTGGGCTATGGGGGCGGTTATTATGACCGCACTCTGGCGCAGCTGAATGTGCCCGCAATTGGCTTCGGTTTTGCCTTTCAGGAAATGAAAAGCATTCCCGTTGGGCCGTACGATATTCCCCTTTCTGTTGTCGTCACTGAAAAAGAGACGATTCAGACGGGGCCTTATAATTTGGAAGGCTGACTGTTGAGACTGCTGTTTCTGGGCGACGTTGTAGGTCGGAGTGGACGTGAAGCAATAACCGACAACTTGCCGGAGTGGCGTAAAAAGCTCTCTTTGGATCTGGTTATCGTGAATGCGGAGAACGCTTCACATGGTTATGGCCTTTCCCCTGATATCGCGAGAAGCCTGTTCTCTGCCGGTGTAGATGTCATCACGTTGGGCAACCATGCCTGGGACAGGCGCGATATGGTGAGCCACATCAGCCAGATGCCTAATATCGTGCGTCCTATAAACTATCCCGCAGGGACGCCGGGGCAGGGGAGCTACATTATAGATCTGGAGCGTGGTCGCCGCGCTCTGGTGGTCAATGTCATGGGGCGAATTTTCATGGACCCGCTGGATGATCCCTTTCGGGTCGTCGGTGAACTGCTGTCCCGTCATCGGCTTGGCGTGACCGTGAATGCAATCGTCGTAGACATTCACGCGGAAGCGACCAGTGAGAAGATGGGCTTTGGTCAGTTCTTCGACGGGCGGGTGTCGCTGGTTGTTGGAACACATACGCATGTGCCGACGGCAGATCATCGTATTCTTCACAAAGGAACGGCCTATCAGACGGATGCCGGCATGTGCGGTGACTATGACAGTGTCATCGGTATGGGGAAGGAAGCGTCCCTTCATCGGCTGATCCGTAAAATCCCAGGGGAGCGCCCTCAGCCAGCAGAAGGCGAGGCGACAGTTTGCGGTCTGATGGTCGAGACAAACGACGCCACAGGTCTGGCTGTCCGCGTCGCTCCTTTAAGGATGGGAGGGCATCTGGCGCCGAACTGGCCGGATTTCTGACGTGGGACAAAGATTTCAGAAGAAAAATGCAGAAAATGAAAGTTTTTTCTGAGGGCTAAAAGGGTGAAAAGTGTGGATTTCTCGCGTTTTCCCCAATTTACAGTCATTTTTCTTGTGGATAAGTGTTGTGTGATGATTGTTTGACAGTGATGTGTGGTGGCCGTATAAGCCCGTTCACCGACGCGGCGGGGCCTTCTTCGAGGGTCTGGCCGGGGCGGTTTGAGATGCTGATCTTTGAAAATTGAATATGGAATTGGAAGGGATATGTTGGCGGCGTTTTGGTGCTGCTGGTTTTGGGATTATTTTCCTGAGACCTGAGTGTCGAACGTTTGGACGCTGATGTATCTTTTTAAGATGCTTCAATTAAGCCTGACGTTTTTTCATTTGGGTTTAGAGGATTGAACCTGAGAGTTTGATCCTGGCTCAGAGCGAACGCTGGCGGCATGCTTAACACATGCAAGTCGCACGGATCTTTCGGGATCAGTGGCGGACGGGTGAGTAACGCGTAGGGATCTATCCACGGGTGGGGGACAACTCCGGGAAACTGGAGCTAATACCGCATGATACCTGAGGGTCAAAGGCGCAAGTCGCCTGTGGAGGAACCTGCGTTCGATTAGCTAGTTGGTGGGGTAAAGGCCTACCAAGGCGATGATCGATAGCTGGTTTGAGAGGATGATCAGCCACACTGGGACTGAGACACGGCCCAGACTCCTACGGGAGGCAGCAGTGGGGAATATTGGACAAT
>NZ_JAPQLL010000029.1:0-5702 GCF_028981865.1 Wolbachia endosymbiont of Drosophila nikananu
GCATGGCAACGTCCTACCCTCGCAGGGAGCGATCCCCCAACTACTCTCGGCGCTAAGAAGCTTAACTTCTGTGTTCGACATGGGAACAGGTGTATCCTTCTCGCCATCGTCACCACACTATTGAGAAACTTGTGCTCTCAAAACTAGACAATATCAAATATCTTCATATGAACCGGAACACCAATTACTTGGTTAAGTCCTCGACCGATTAGTATTAGTCCGCTTCATGCGTCACCGCACTGCCACTTCTAACCTATCTACCTGATCATCTTTCAGGGGTCTTACTTCCATAAAGGAATGGGAAATCTCATCTCGAGGTGTGTTTCACACTTAGATGCTTTCAGCGTTTATCACATCCATACGTAGCTACCCAGCGATGCGCCTGGCGGCACAACTGGTACACCAGAGGTATGTCCATCCCGGTCCTCTCGTACTAAGGACAGGTCCTCTCAAATTTCCTACGCCCGCGACGGATAGGGACCGAACTGTCTCACGACGTTCTGAACCCAGCTCGCGTACCGCTTTAATGGGCGAACAGCCCAACCCTTGGGACCGACTACAGCCCCAGGATGCGATGAGCCGACATCGAGGTGCCAAACCTCCCCGTCGATGTGGACTCTTGGGGGAGATAAGCCTGTTATCCCCAGGGTAGCTTTTATCCGTTGAGCGATGGCCCTTCCATACGGTACCACCGGATCACTAAGCCCGACTTTCGTCCCTGCTCGACCTGTCTGTCTCGCAGTCAAGCTCCCTTGTGCCTTTACACTCTGCGAATGATTTCCAACCATTCTGAGGGAACCTTTGGGCGCCTCCGTTACTTTTTAGGAGGCGACCGCCCCAGTCAAACTGCCCACCTGACACTGTCTCCCACCACGATTAGTGGTGCGGGTTAGAGTGGTCATACAGCGAGGGTAGTATCCCACCAACGCCTCCACCGAAACTAGCGTTCCGGTTTCTATGGCTCCTACCTATCCTGTACAAGCTGTACAAACACTCAATATCAAGCTACAGTAAAGCTCCATGGGGTCTTTCCGTCCTGTCGCGGGTAGTCCGCATCTTCACGGACAATATAATTTCACCGAGTCTCTCGTTGAGACAGTGCCCAGATCGTTACGCCTTTCGTGCGGGTCGGAACTTACCCGACAAGGAATTTCGCTACCTTAGGACCGTTATAGTTACGGCCGCCGTTTACTGGGGCTTCAATTCTGAGCTTCGCCGAAGCTAACCCATCCTTTTAACCTTCCAGCACCGGGCAGGCGTCAGCCCCTATACGTCATCTTACGATTTTGCAGAGACCTGTGTTTTTGATAAACAGTCGCCTGGGCCTATTCACTGCGGCTGATCTTGCGATCAGCACCCCTTCTCCCGAAGTTACGGGGTCATTTTGCCGAGTTCCTTAACGAGAGTTCACTCGCTCACCTTAGGATTCTCTCCTCGACTACCTGTGTCGGTTTGCGGTACGGGTAGTTAAGTACTCACTAGAAGCTTTTCTCGGCAGTGTGACATCAGACGCTTCGCTACTAAATTTCGCTCCCCATCACAGTTTGTCCTTAAAGTGAAAAGCATTTGACTCTTCACAAGACTTACTGCTTGGACATTCTAATCCAACAGAATGCACATCTTAGCCTCCTGCGTCCCTCCATTGCTCAAACGCACTTAACTAGTACAGGAATCTCAACCTGTTATCCATCGTCTACGCCTCTCGGCCTCGACTTAGGTCCCGACTAACCCTGGGAGGACGAGCCTTCCCCAGGAAACCTTAGTCATTCGGTGGATAGGATTCTCACCTATCTTTCGCTACTCATACCGGCATTCTCACTTCTAAGCGCTCCACAAGTCCTCACGATCTTGCTTCACCGCCCTTAGAACGCTCTCCTATCACGCGACCTAATGGTCGCATCCATGGTTTCGGTAGTATGCTTAGCCCCGGTACATTTTCGGCGCAGGATCACTCGACTAGTGAGCTATTACGCACTCTTTAAATGGTGGCTGCTTCTGAGCCAACATCCTAGTTGTCTATGCAACTCCACATCCTTTTCCACTTAGCATACATTTAGGGACCTTAACTGATGGTCTGGGCTGTTCCCCTTTCGACGGTGGATCTTATCACTCATCGTCTGACTCCCGGATATGAATCAATGGCATTCGGAGTTTATCTGAATTCAGTAACCCAAGACGGGCCCCTAGTCCAAATAGTGCTCTACCTCCATGATCCTAATTCCGAGGCTAGCCCTAAAGCTATTTCGGAGAGAACCAGCTATCTCCAAGTTCGTTTGGAATTTCACCGCTATCCACACCTCATCCCAGCAATTTTCAACTTACACGGGTTCGGTCCTCCAGTGCGTTTTACCGCACCTTCAACCTGGACATGGATAGGTCACCTGGTTTCGGGTCTATAACCTCGTACTCAAAACGCCCATTTCAGACTCGCTTTCGCTACGGCTCCGACTTTTTAGTCTTAACCTTGCACGGGATCATAACTCGCCGGTTCATTCTACAAAAGGCACGCCATCACGCATTAACGCGCTCTGACTTATTGTAGGCACATGGTTTCAGGAACTATTTCACTCCCCTCCCGGGGTGCTTTTCACCTTTCCCTCACGGTACTGGTTCACTATCGGTCACTAGGTAGTATTTAGCCTTGGGAGATGGTCCTCCCGGATTCCGACGGAATTTCACGTGTTCCGCCGTACTCAGGATCCTGAACTGAGAGAATTTGATTTAATCTACTGGGCTATCACCATCTATGGCGGATTTTCCCAAATCCTTCGACTATCAAGTTCTTTGGTAACTCAAATGTTCAGTCCTACAACCCCAAAGTGCAAGCACTTTGGTTTGGGCTGTTCCCCGTTCGCTCGCCGCTACTTAGGGAATCGAAATTTCTTTATATTCCTGCTGCTAATGAGATGTTTCAGTTCACAGCGTTTACCTCCAACTAGACTATGAATTCATCTAGTGGTAACAGTTGATTAAAACTGCTGGGTTGCCCCATTCGGAAATCTCCGGATCATAGCTTACGTACAGCTCCCCGAAGCATATCGGTGTTAGTCCCGTCCTTCATCGGCTCCTAGTGCCAAGGCATTCACCATGCGCCCTTGTTAACTTAACCTCATTTACCTAACGGTAAATGCGATTAATGAGTTTAGCGATAATTAAACTTCAATAAAAAACTCAAAAAACGCGGTGTTCTCGGTTTCATTATGAAAAATATATTTGATATTATCTAGTTTTCAAAGAACAAGTTTTGAGAGTTAAATCTCTCAAAACTAAACAAAGTTTCGACGCGTGTGTAGGTTTCCGTAATATTCCTTAGAAAGGAGGTGATCCAGCCGCAGGTTCTCCTACGGCTACCTTGTTACGACTTCACCCTAATCATCTGTCCCACCTTAGGCGGCTGGTTCCTAAAAGGTTACCCCACCGACTTTGGGTGTTACAAACTCTCATGGTGTGACGGGCGGTGTGTACAAGGCCCGGGAACGTATTCACCGCGGCATGCTGATCCGCGATTACTAGCGATTCCGACTTCATGTAGGCGAGTTGCAGCCTACAATCCGAACTGAGAATGGCTTTAAGAGATTAGCTTACTCTCGCGAGTTCGCAACTCGTTGTACCATCCATTGTAGCACGTGTGTAGCCCAGGTCATAAGGGGCATGATGATTTGACGTCATCCCCACCTTCCTCCGGTTTGTCACCGGCAGTCTCACCAGAGTGCCCAACTTAATGCTGGCAACTGATAATAAGGGTTGCGCTCGTTGCGGGACTTAACCCAACATCTCACGACACGAGCTGACGACAACCATGCACCACCTGTATCCATGTCCCCGAAGGGAACGTCTAATCTCTTAGATTTGCATAGTATGTCAAGACCTGGTAAGGTTCTTCGCGTAGCTTCGAATTAAACCACATGCTCCACCGCTTGTGCGGGCCCCCGTCAATTCCTTTGAGTTTCAGCCTTGCGGCCGTACTCCCCAGGCGGAATGCTTAATGCGTTAGCTGCAGCACTGAAGGGCGGAAACCCTCCAACACTTAGCATTCATCGTTTACGGTATGGACTACCAGGGTATCTAATCCTGTTTGCTACCCATACTTTCGAGCCTCAGCGTCAGTTACAGACCAGACAGCCGCCTTCGCCACTGGTGTTCTTCCATATATCTACGCATTTCACCGCTACACATGGAGTTCCACTGTCCTCTTCTGCACTCAAGTTTCCCAGTTTCCGATGCACTTCTTCGGTTGAGCCGAAGGCTTTCACATCAGACTTAAAAAACCGCCTGCGCTCGCTTTACGCCCAATAAATCCGGACAACGCTTGCCACCTACGTATTACCGCGGCTGCTGGCACGTAGTTAGCCGTGGCTTTCTGGTTAAATACCGTCAATACCTGAACAGTTACTCTCAGATATGTTCTTCTTTAACAACAGAGTTTTACGAGCCGAAACCCTTCTTCACTCACGCGGCGTTGCTCCATCAGACTTTCGTCCATTGTGGAAGATTCCCTACTGCTGCCTCCCGTAGGAGTTTGGGCCGTGTCTCAGTCCCAATGTGGCCGATTACCCTCTCAGGTCGGCTACGTATCATTGCCATGGTGAGCCGTTACCCCACCATCTAGCTAATACGCCGCGGGACCATCCAAAAGTGATAGCCGAAGCCATCTTTCAAACTCGGACCATGCGGTCCAAGTTGTTATGCGGTATTAGCATCTGTTTCCAGGTGTTATCCCCCGCTTCTGGGCAGGTTTCCCACGTGTTACTCACCAGTTCGCCACTCACTCAAATGTAAATCATGATGCAAGCACCAATCAATACCAGAGTTCGTTCGACTTGCATGTATTAGGCACGCCGCCAGCGTTCGTCCTGAGCCAGGATCAAACTCTCAAATTAATGATGAGTTCTAAAAAGCTCATTTAATGTTGTACTAAAATTTATTTGCTAGCGAATTGACTTCGCAAATGTTTTGCTCTTGATTCAAAATCAAGAGACCCTACACATTTGATTCGTCGAAACTTTGTTCAGTTTTCAAAGATCTAATTCCGTGTGTTAATCGCTTAACACAACTTAATCATCATAACATCTTAATCAATATCTTGTCAACAACTTTTTTTAAGAAGTAACTTGATTAATTCGTCATAGTTGCCGTTGCGACAACAGAGACCATCTTACCAATTACTGAAGAAATTGTCAACAACTAATTTCAATAATTATTTGGTGGTGAGACGCATCTGCCGTAGTAGCAACGTTTACTAATATACCAATTGAAGTAAAAAGTGTCAACACTTTTTCTGAATTTCTTTTTATTAATAGTCAAACCAGCTTTCTTTCTCTATACTATTTAATTAAAGGAGCGACTAAATTATGCTAGCTTGGCTACCATTCTTTTTGATTTCATTAATGTTTATTGTTCTACTATACGCTTGTGCGCGATCAGCGCGCACAAATATCCAGCGTTTTAAGCAACTCAGTTTAATTGCCTTTCTCTGGGTCTTAACTGCTTTTTGCTATACACCTACCAGTTACAATTTTGGTACCCAACTCGTTATTCAATATATTCAATGGGGACCCGTTAAGCTGAACGTGATTCCTTTCCAACAACTTGACATTGAATTTTGGCTCAACGTTCTCCTCACTGTTCCACTGGGCGGTTTACTGGCATGGAATTTTCCGGACTTGCCTTGGCGTCGTTTTATTTGGTTGGGATTTCTTACG
>NZ_JAPQLL010000030.1:0-14781 GCF_028981865.1 Wolbachia endosymbiont of Drosophila nikananu
ACTGGAATCCAGCCTTTATTATGCAGCCACTTGGTTGAAATTACGTCTTCTGGATCCCAGTGTCAAGCACTGGGATGACAAAAAAGGGGCTACTCTGATGACACCGTCATAAAGGAACCAGTGTCAGCTACTTTCATGACATCATTCTTTTTCCTGGATCCCAGTGCCTCATTCCCCTGTCATCCCAGTGTCAAGCACTGGGATGACAGGAAGAGAAGGCTACTTGGATGACACCTTGACGATTTGAAGAATCATCATACCGCTACGTGTTAGCGGCTAAGAGATACCGCGGCGGTATGACATAGGACTGCTGTCATTCAAGTAGCTGAAACTGGAATGACACGTCATAAAGAAACCAGTGTCAGCTACTTGGATGATACCTTTTTTCTACTTAGTTTGGGTTATGCAAGAAGTCTATTTACTTCTTAACTTGACGCACATGATGTCTTGCAGCATCATCTACTGCTTCTAAATATACCATTGCTAGACATATACCACTGTGTACTTCTATAGATAACTTATTGCCTAAACTTCGATTAAAGCAAGAATTCTTTCCTGGAAAAGCAAGGTTGCTAAGATGCAGTTCCCATTTTAACCCTTTTGTTGATATTTGAGCTCTCGGTATACCAAGTAAAGATATTTTAGTATTTTTTGGCAAAGAAAAAAAATGGGCAATACCTTTTTGTAAAGTGTAACCTACCATGGGAGGTGAAGGTGTGTAAAAGATACTACCTGTACTTAGAAAAACGTTAATATTTTGTAGTATATGATCAATTGCTCCTCCAGTAATACCCGTTACTATTGATGGCAATAACTTTACTGTCTTTAAGTGAGCCATTGCTTTAGAAAAGTCGCAATAATCTTGATCAGGTAGATATATCGTATTCAAATTAGCACGTAAATCCAGATTTACGCTATCCAAATCTCCTATTACAAGATCAGGTTGTACACCAATTGATAGAAGCTTGTTTGCTCCTCCATCTACAGCAATAATAGGTATATCTCGTTTAAAAAATGATGAATCAGGTATTTCCCCATTTAGCACAACAATAGAACGATATTGTTGTTGTATGCCACAATGTAGTACATGATTATGAAATGCTTCACGCAGCTTTTGCATCGTAATAACATTTTTGAATAACCGATATTAGCAATTATACTAATTATTATCCAAACTAATCGTTGGTTGTGCATCTTGCTCAGAGATTAGGGCAACCAACAAATTATTTATCAATTGAACCTTTTGCTTGCCATCTAATTGTAAGCTTTTGTTTTTTTCAAAATGAGCTATTACTTCCTCGACAATTCCTATTGCATTTTGCACTATATGCCTTCTTGCCGAAGTGATAGCATGTGCTTGTTGACGCCTTAACATTGCTTGTGCAATCTCGGACGAATACGCCAAATGCGATATTCTTGCTTCTGTAATCTCAATTCCTGCAATATCTAATCTTTGTTGTAACATTGACCGCAATTCATCTGAAATTTTATCAGAATTTTTACGTAAAGATTCCTCATCGCTTTCGCTATCATACGGATAATTGCTCGCCAATTCTCTAATTACCGAGTCACTTTGTACAAAAACAAATTCGTGATAGTTGTTAACATTATAATACGCCTTTGCAGGACTGCTCACTCTCCAAACAATTACTGCAGAAATCTCTATTGGACTTCCATTTGCATCATTCACTTTTATTTTTTCTGTGTTAATATTCTGAAATTTTAGGGAAACTATATATTTGCTTGAAAAGGGAAGCGTTATACATATTCCAGACTTAAAATAAGTTCCAATATAATGACCAAAAAACTCTATCACTCTTGCTTCATTAGGGTCATTAATAAAAAATCCTTGAAGAAAAGTCAAAATTGAAACAGCAGCAACTCCAAGCGCAATTGTGCTGTCATATGCCAAAAAAAGCAGCGATAAAATTAATCCTAGCGCTATTAGTACAGGAAAAAACCGGAGTTGACTTAAATTCCTATCGTTTATCGTATTCTTATCCATATTGTCTTTAAACTTCTTTTTCACTTGAACCCTCTCTGTTGATCGTTTTATTTATCTTATTTACAAATAGTTTAAACTCTCTTAATTCATGATCAGGCAATTTTACTTCAGTTTTATGCGCTATCGTAAGCGGATCGATGTGTTTGCCGTTATATATAACTTCGTAATGTAAATGAGGGCCTGTTGCAACACCAGTGCTACCAACATAGGCGATGACCTGCCCCTGCTTTACTTTAGAGCCTAACTTTATATCGCCACTAAATCTACTTATATGCGCATAACAGGTTGAATATTCATTTTTGTGTTTTATTTTGATATAATTTCCATAGCCACCATTCTTTCCTATATATTCTACCACACCCTCTGCAGCAGCGTATATGGGAGTGCCAAGCTTAGCTGCATAGTCCACTCCTTTGTGAAAAGCAATTTTACCGCGAACAGGATGCTTTCTATTGCCAAATTTCGAGGATATACGATAATCTCCATTCAAAGGATTTGCAAAAATTTCGTCATTTTTTAAGCTTATTCCTTCTTTATTAAAATACTTTTCTTCGCCGTCTTGCGATTTATAATGATATAAACTAATAGCTTTCTTGTTTATTGTCAGTGAAGCATATAAAATCTTTTCTTCAGTCTTCTGATTACCGAGCGATCTCTCAAAAAGAACCTCCAATTTACTCTTCGGCACAATGTCTTTTTTAAAATCAACACCAAAATCTTTATATATGTTGATCAATTTTACCACTGTATTTGGCCCCAACCCTTGCTCAATTCCCGTGGCAAAAAAAGAAGATTTTATGGTGCTGGATATGAATAATAATCTTCTATCACGGTTGCTTTCTGTCACCTCAAAATTCTCTCCTGTCATTCCAGCGCTTGACGCTGGAATCCAGCTTTCTGATCGAAAATGTTGTATAGTGCGCTGTTTGCAATCAATTTTTCTGGATCCCAGTGTCTGGGCACTGGGATGACACCCTATGGGCGCAGCCTTTGCACGCTCCTTTTCTGTCGTTCCAGCGCTTGACGCTGGAATCCAGTTGTTATTATACAATCGCTTGGTGTGTCCATTTGTAATTGAATTTTCTGGATCCCAGTGTCTAGGCACACAACTGCACGAACATTGCAATTTGCGGGTGGTGTCATTCCAGTGCTTGACACTGGAATCCAGCTCTTTGACTGACAATGCTGCATAGTGTGCTTGAATTTTTCTGGATCCCAGTGTCTGGGAACTGGGATGACACCCTACACACTGGAACGACACTGCAAGATCTGTTGATGTTTCAGTAGCATATGCTGGTAAAATACAAAGCAATACAAATATTACTAGCCTCATAGCTTATCAACAAAAGTAAAATTACCTTCAACATACTGTACATCATCATTATCTTCTAATTCTTCAACCAATGTGGATAATTTATCGATCAACTCTTTATTGCTAATTTCAACTAGATCCTTTGGTTGCCACGAAAGACGAGCAAGTTCTGGTTCTCCGAATTTTGCATAAAAGGCATCGCGTACTTTACCAAAATCTTTTATTTCACAAGTTATAACGTGTAATCCTTCTTTGTCATTTTCCTCAACATTCAATACTTCTAACTCGATCCCATAATTAAATAAATCATCAAAATTCACACCCTCTGCTTTATAGACGATTAAGCCTACATGATCGAAAAGGTAACTAACACTTCCTGTTTCTCCTAAGTTTCCACCTTTACGAGAAAAGATATAACGTACCTCAGAAGCAGTACGGTTGCGGTTATTAGTCAAGGCATGGACAATAAGTGCAGTGCCAGAAGGCCCATGACCTTCATATTGGATTTCTTCGTAATTTTTTCCAGCAACATTACCAGTTGCATTTTTTATTGCTGTTTCTATTTTATCTTTTGGTAGATTTTCCTTGCGTGCAGCAAATATAGCAGAGCGAAGGCGCGGGTTGAGTTCGGGATCGGGCAGCCCTTGCTTTGCAGCAACTGTTATTTCTCTAATCAGCTTCGTAAATTTTTGAGAGCGCTTTGCATCCTGAGCGCCTTTCCGATGTTTTATATTTGAAAATTGTGAATGACCAGCCATATTCAAATAGTTAAAAACCTAATTATATATCAAAGCATAGAAAAAACTAAAGCAAATTTTCAAGCCTCCGGCTTGGCATCTTGCAGGTTTTCTGCTAATAACATACTTTCATACTGTTCAGCTTCTAAGTCAAGGCCAAGAGCTGAATGAGCTGCTATTAAATAGTTAATAGACTTAGAAAAATATTTAGAATCCTTATAGCTTGCTATATTCTGGAAACGCTTAATTGCTGCTAAATATTCACCACGCCTCAGGTAAAATTTACCGATAGAATACTCTTTTGTTGATATATGCTCTGTGATTAGCTTTGCTTTTTCCTTCATCTCGTCTACATATTCGCTGCCTGGAAAGAGATTAATGTACTCTGTAGCTAGCTCTAAAGTTTTATATGCAGTTTGCTGTCCAAGTTGCACTTTATTAATTTGCATGTAATAAGATAATACTCTTAAGTAGTATACATATGGTAAATCTTCACCATTTGAATAAACATATATATAATCATCCATATCACTTGCAGCACTGCTATAGTTACCCATGTTATAATGAGACACACCAGATAATAATTTTGCTTTCCTTGCCCAATAAGAGAAAGGGTACAAATCTTCTATCTTTTGAAATGCCCTAATAGCTTGTTTATATTTTTTCTGGTCAAAAAGTTCAACTGCTTCTTCATATAGTTCAGTTTCAGTTTTTTCAAGATCATTCGCATACGATTGTGTAAAGGAGCAAATTAGAAAAATAAAGCACGCGATTAAAGTCTTATACATAAGATTTTTTTCGATCAAAATAAAGTATAGACCTAAATATTACTTAAATAAATAAATTTCTACTAGGCAATAGCCGGCCCTTCTGTGTTTGAGCCGCCATCTCCTATATTACCCACACCAGCACCTATTGAAACAGCTTTTCCGCTCACTTCTATATTCTCTAGCTTTCTACTATAAGAACGTGCAATTAGTACACTTCCTGCTATTAAAAAGATCATACCTACCAAGCCTAAAGTAGGCCCAACAGCAGGATGTAAAGATGATGATAGTGCTATTAACATTATCCTTCTTATTAATAATATAGAAGAACCAGCAAGCATTAACTTAGCTGCAGACATATTGCTTGTCTTTTTTTCAGATTTCTCATCAAAGCCTTGCTCTTTTTCTACTTCAGAATTTTTACTTTTTTTGTACTCACGATAGCAAAAAATAGCGCTTGCTACAAAGTAAAATAGACTAGAAAGCGAAAAAGCTACATCTCCTATTATTCCTTGCTCTAACGCTTGACTTACTATGCTAGCCACAATAACTAATGTAACTAAAGCAGCATCAGCATAGTTAAAGTAATCATCAACTGTATAAGGAATGTCTCTCCTTTCTTTTTCTATTATTTCCCCATTTTCAATATTCTCCAACTCTCGTTCTTTTTGTGCTATTTTTCTATTATTATAAATTAAATATAGCGTGCAAATAAGATATAAAGTTGTAAAGGGTAATATAGTATGACCTAATGCGCTGCTTATAAGGCCGAGTAATACCTGATCGCTACATGTTTTTTCCAGTTCAATTGCCATCAACAATGCAAATGGAATCATTGTCGCCAATGATACATATTTTCTATGTAGCTCTCTTTTTTTTAGTGTTAATAGCTCTTGTTCTAGCTTCTTCTTTTTTTCTGCTTCTCCTACTTTTAGCATTAATAACTCCTGTTCGAGTTTCTTCTTTTTTTCCGCTTCTTCTTTTAGTGTTAATGACTCTTGTTCTAGCCTTTCTTTTTTAGCTTCTTCATCAACTGTTAGCCAAAAATCTCGAAAAAAATCTTCATTAAGGTTATTAGTCATATAAATCCTATTAACTAATACATTATACAGGATTTTAACTATTCAGTCAATATTATGAAAATATTAACCACTTTTATATATTAACTGTTTCTCAAGAAATTCAGTCAATCTGTTTGATGCCGGCTAGAACATAATTATAGCCTGACCACATAGTTATAATAGCTGCAACCCATAAACAAATCACACCTATATATTGAATCATATCATAATCGTGCATTATTAGCGCTACTACAGCAACCATCTGCAAAAATGTTTTAATTTTTCCAGCTTTGCTTACAGGTAGACTAACATTTATAGCTATAAGGAACTCCCGTAAACCCGGAACTAATATTTCCCTACAGATGATGATAATCGATGGTACTATTGTAAAATCATTTATCTTCTGCTTATAAACTAGCATAATTATCGTTGAAACCACTATTAATTTATCAGCAATTGGATCAAATAGCTTGCCAAACTTTGATTGGACTTTCCACGCACGCGCCAAGTAACCATCAAAAAAATCCGTAATGCATGCAAACACAAAGATTGATATTGTTATCAGGCCTGCATATTTATTTTCTATATAAAAACTTAATATTATTGCTGGTATTGCAAGTGCACGAGAAATTGTAAGCAAATTAGGCACGTTTTTCTTAAGCATGTAATATCATCTTACGTAATAGGTAAACTTATACAGAAGTACAACAGAGTTCACAAGCTAATAGTTTACAATTGAACATTTATAAAAACTCCATATACTTAAAAATTACAAGCTTAAAATATAAGAATGAACGATGATTTAGATAATACCACAAGACAAGAGGCACTTAAGTATCACAGTAGAGGTGGTAACCCTGGTAAAATTTCAATCATGCCAACAAAACCTTTATCTACCCAGTATGATTTGTCACTTGCTTATTCCCCTGGCGTTGCAGCTCCGTGCCTTGAAATAGCTAAAAATCCTGAGGTTGTTTATGATTATACGGCAAAAAGCAATTTTGTAGCTGTCATTTCAAATGGCACTGCAGTGCTTGGGCTTGGTAATATCGGGCCTCTTGCTTCAAAACCCGTTATGGAAGGTAAAGCTGTTTTATTTAAGCGTTTTGCTGATATTGATGCAGTTGATATAGAAGTTGGTACAGAAAATATAGAAGATTTTATCAATGCAGTAAGGTACCTTGGGCCAAGTTGGGGGGGGATAAATTTAGAGGATATAAGATCTCCCGATTGTTTTATAATAGAGAAACGTCTGAATGAACTGATGGATATTCCAGTGTTCCATGATGACCAGCATGGAACTGCAGTGGTTGTTGCAGCTGGTATAGAAAATGCTCTTGATATTGTCGGAAAGAAATTAGAGTACGTTAAGATCATTATGAATGGTGCTGGAGCAGCCGGTATTGCATGTTTAGAAATACTAAAGTCCATGGGCGCTAAAAATATAGTGCTGTGTGATAAGCAAGGAGTAATATACAAAGGTAGAAACGAGGACATGAATGAGTGGAAGGAAAAATATGCAATTGATACTTCCGAACGTTCTCTACTTGATACAATAAAAGGCGCTGATGTATTCATCGGATTATCTGCAAAAGATGTGTTAAATGAAGAGATGTTAAAGAGTATGGGCAAAGACCCGATTATTTTCGCTCTCGCCAACCCCGATCCAGAAGTAAGGCCTGAGTTTGCAAAATCTGTGAGGCCAGATGCAATAATCGCAACTGGTAGGTCAGATTACAACAATCAAGTCAACAACGTAATGGGATTTCCTTATATATTCAGAGGAGCGCTTGATGTACATGCAACAACAATAAATAATGAGATGAAAATTGCAGCTGCAGATGCAATAGCAAAGCTTGCCCGTGAGCCAGTGTCTGACGAGATATCTGCAGCCTATGGCGGTCGTAAAATGAGCTACGGCCATGAATACATAATACCGACTCCGTTTGACCCAAGATTAATTTCTATAGTATCTCCTGCTGTTGCAAAAGCCGCAGTTGATTCAGGTGTCGCAAGAAAGGCAATACAAGATTGGAGTAAATATGAAAATCAATTAAAATCTCGTCTTGCTGGTGTTCTTAACACACTGAATCTACTGTCTTCACAATATTAGTAACCATATAATCAATAATTCAATTGCACCCAGTCGTTTTAGATTTATAATGAAAGTATTGTAATTTAAAGCAAGTAAATGACTATTGCAATTCACGAATTAGAAAGGATCATCAAACAATCGTTCCCCGACGCTGATATAAAGGTTCATGACCTTGCTGGAGATGATGATCATTATCATTTAAAAATAACCTCCAAGTGCTTTCTTGGAAAGACAAAAATAGAACAGCATAAAATGGTATATAAAGCTCTGGAAGGTCAGTCTATACACGCCTTGCAACTGGAAACTAATACTTAAAAATAAGGTAAATTTATGAGCAGTTTTGAACAAATAAAAAAAGATATAGCGGAAAATGATGTGGTGTTATACATGAAAGGCACTTCTGATTTTCCTCAATGCGGATTCTCTGGACTCGTCGTGTCAATCCTAAAAAAATTGAACGTGAAGTTTAAGTATATTAACGTGTTGGAGAATGATGAAATACGTGAATCTATAAAAAAGTTTTCTGATTGGCCAACAATTCCACAATTATATATAAAGGAAGAGTTTATCGGTGGTTGCGACATCACTCGCGAGATGTACGAAAAAGGCGAATTGCAAAATTTATTGAAGGAAAAAAAAATTATTGCGGAATAAGTACCAAGAAACCAGTGCCCAGACGCTGGATAACGTAGTATAAGCTATGAAAAAGGATCTTATGTCTTAAACCTTATCACCAGGCTTAACAAATAGGTGGCCCAATACTATTAACTTTATGGGTTTACCTTCGTTATTTGCTACTATCCAAACCCCATCGCTCTCATGATCAACAATTTCTATTGGTACAAATATTACATGATTATTGTCGTCAACAATCTTTATTCCAAGAGCACCCTCGTCACTTAAGCTCAGGACTGAAGAAGGAACTTTATATGTAAATCTTTCACCTGAAGGTAGCCTTACGTTGGCAGTTAGTCCCTGCAAGGATATCATTTTATTATTAGTTACCTTCACTTCTACCCTATAAGACCCAGTTTTAGGCTCAGCAATTTTACTAATAAAACTTACTTCACCTGCCAATTCTTTTCCGTCCAGCAAATTAATTTGAGCTGTGCTGCCTAGCTCTATTTTATTTACTTCATTTTCCGAAATATATAACACTACAAGAATTTGATCGAAATTAACCACGTCAGCTATTTTTTGCCCAGCATTAACAAAATCCCCTTCGTTTGCATTGATTTTATCAATATAACCATCTATAGGAGATGTAACTGCAGTATTTTCTAAATCCAATTCTAGCCTTTTTAGGTCAGCTTTTGCACTTTGTAACGCAGTAAAAGCTGCTTCTACTTGTATTTGTGCTCCATAGCCTTTTTTATTCAGTTTGTGAGAGGAATCATACTCAATTTCACGCTGCTTTAATAAAGCTTTGGCTTTCTGAGCTTGTTCAATCCTGTCATAATCTTCTATCTTTAATACTACATCATCTCTTTTTACCTTTTCACCATCAGGTAAATAAATAGCAATAATCTTACCACTTATTTTTGAGACAAGGCTAGCCCTATGTAAGGGATTTACTGTACCAGAAAAATTTAAATATATAGTGCGGTTTTGCGGCGCACATTCTTGAGTTTTTACTGAAAAGCTACTAGTTGCATTATCACTATGAACCGCCTGATCTTTTTTTAAAAATGCACTGCTGCTAAAAAACAGTAGAATAAAAGCAATACTGGAAATGATGATTACTTTATTTCTCATCTTTAAACAATAGAATTTGTTAACTAATTTTGTTAGAAACAACTGCATAAATTTTCGAATCAAAAATGTAAGTATAATACATGCATCATTGTCACTCCATAAATAATTTTATATGAGAACAAACACAAGATTTTCCTACAATAAGTAAGTTTTTTATTGCAAAAATGCAATTTTTAATCGAATAAAAATGTAAAATTGCAAATAAAGTTGTGCATAAAACTGGATTTAAAAAAATCTCGAAAAACATACTAAAACTTTTAAATAATAACTTTATATCTAGTGGCTTTGCCTTCTCCAAGACGCTGTAAGTACTTCATCCCTAGCAGTTTCTTTGTAATTGCCTCTACTGTTCTTGGAGGAAACCCTAGAGCTTCTATAGCATCTTTTCTACTAAATTCTTTATCTGCAAGGCTAAGTGCCCACTCCCAGAAGAATAATTGTTTTCTTGATAATAAATATTCAGTATTCTCCCTCTCAAGAATATAATGCGTCTCATTTGCTTGCGTTTTGAGCACATTAAGAAAAAATATTAACCATGGGGAAATATCTTCTTTGCCACTTTTCCAGCTACTTTGTGTTTTATTAAGCGCTAAATAGTAATCAAGTTTGTTAGTTTCAATTATCTTTTCATGTGATACAATAGATACAAAATCATAACCCTGCTGCAACAGCATTAAATTAGTCATCAATCTACTAGTTCTGCCATTCCCATCTTGAAAAGGGTGTATTGCCAGATACTCAAAAACAAAGTTAGCAACAATAATAAGAGGATGCTTAAATTTATTATTTAAGGACCAGTGATACCAGTCAATAAGCTCTTGTACTTCCTTTCTAACAAGGTAAGGTGGTGTGGGATCAAAAATTATACCAACAACTTTTCCATTCTGATCTTTTGCCTCAACTCTATTAGAACTTGCTTTGTATTTTCCTCTATGATACAAATCTTTTTCACTATAGAGTAGCATCTGGTTGTTAATGTGCAATATTGATGACTCACTAATTGGAATATCCGTATAATCATGAAATATTAGTTTAAGCATTTCTAAGTAGCCAGCAATTTCTTGCTCATCTCTATTTTTAAATTTTTTGACACGTAGGTTTTTATATAGATCCTCAACTTCTTTATCGGTTAGACGATTTCCTTCAATACGGTTAGAAGCGCCAGAAGATGTAACAATAACTGAATGAGTTAATCTTTCAATTGTTTGTGGTAGTAGTTTTTTCGTTATCTGCCAGCTATTTTTAACACTATCAACTGCAGTAATTAACTCGTACACTTGCTCAATTACAGGCCCTTCTAGGTTGAGACGTGTACTAAGACGAAAATTCTTCCAGTTCATATTCTTCTCACATGCATATTATGTGATATAATGTGAGATAATGTGATAAAAGTCAATAGTAAGCTTTATATGCATAGCAGAGCTAACTACAAAAATTATACATTTTCAAGTGATCCTAACCATATCAAAAACTACAGGGCAAAGCTGTTGGAGGAAGGCTTAATTAGTTAAAAATTTCAATCTTATGTAAAATATTGTCTTATTTTGTAATTTTCTTGTTGACTAACGAGACGATATCTACTTTTCAATAAACTCCATTTGCATTTCTTGTATACTACTTTCTATTTGCTCTATTTGTTCTATCAACCTTTCTTCTAAGTCAAGATTACCGCTCAGCCTCGCTTCGGTTCTTTCTTTTCGTAATGCATTTAATTCTTTTAGTAACACTATATTATTCCACACAATTTCTGCAGACTTTCTCTCGCTTAATTGACTGTTTAGTACACTAGTTTTTTCAAATACATATTTTATAACGTCAAACTGTTTCAATTCTTGTAACAAAGCCTCTTTACCAAGTTTGCTTTTGTTACTTATTACATCAATTATACGCTGTTGTAATCTTTTCATCTCATTAGTAAATTCAAAATGAGAAAATTGCTCAAAAAATATAGGATGGTGTAAGATCTCTGGAAATTCTATTACTATACGTAGAATTATAGCCTGATTTTGCTCTGCCTCAATTAGCTCTGGAGATTTGTTATGAAGATACTCACCTTTTGTTGCTTTGCTATTAAAAATCAGCTTTTTAAAGCTTCTTCTCAGTTCACTGGCCTTATTGTAAAAATAATCTCTGTAATACCTTCTAATACTGCTGTTGCTAATAGCATTTACATATTCCATGAACTTGTGCTCAAGAATTGAATATTTTTCCGGAGCAAGTTTTTCATAATTTTGCAAGTTGCTATCGATTATGTGATGCCATAAATATTCAGAGTGCAGTTTTGTTGAATGGTCAAGAGCAGTCAACACGTCTTCTTTCTTGTATGCCAGTTCGTTACATATATCGTATGGATCTTTATTACTCGGCAAAGTCACAAACTTCAATGTATACCCAGGCTCTAATATTGGCAGAGCAAGTTCTGCAACTCGGGTAGCAGCATGACGTCCAGCACTATCTCCATCCATACAGATGGAGATTTCTTTAGCAAATCTCCATAGATTTTTTATCTGTTCTGCAGAAATTGCGGTACCAAGCGGAGCAACTGCATTACTAATTCCCGCTTGATGTAGCGCTATAGCGTCCATATATCCTTCAACAACAAATATGTGCTGTTTTTTACGTATTTCGCTTAAAGCAAAGTTTAATCCGTATAAATTCTCCCTCTTCTTGAAGAGCTGACTCTCTGGGCTATTTAAATATTTCGGCTGTTGCTCAGAACTCAGCGCACGTCCGCCAAAACCAATAACTCTTCCTGTAATGCTCTGTATAGGAAATATCAGCCGGTCATAAAAATAATCATGAAAATTTTTGTTTACTAATCCAATATCAATTAAAATTTTGTCTTCAATACCTGAAGAGTTTAAATACTCTTTCAAACCAGAGCTTGGTGCATAACCTATCTTAAATTTATCTATGATTTCAGGTAAAATCTTGCGCTGCTTTAAATAATCTACAACGCCCTGATTTTTTTGTGCAAACCAATTTGCAGCTAAATCAAGCGCTAAAAATAGTTTATTGTCCCCTTTTGTAATACTAAGACTTTTGGGCAGTTCAACACCTGTAACCGATGCTAATCTTTCCAATGCTTCTTTAAAGCTTAATCCTTCAGTTTGTGAAATAAATTCAAATGCATCACCACTAGCCAAGCAACCAAAACAGTAATATAACCCCTTAGTATTGCTCACCGAAAAAGATGGAGTTTTTTCGTTGTGAAATGGACAGAGCCCAACAAAACTATCTCCTCTTTTTATTAGCCTGACTTTTTTACCTACTATGTCAGATAATAATAATTTTGATTTTATAATATCTATGTGATCCATCTTATTGAATTAGTAGTAGGATAAAAATTATATAGAATTTATACACATCTGACTCGAAATTTATTTCAAGCTTTAGGACTCCCGAAAGATCAGGAGTATTAAAACGGCTTGACAGAAAGATCAAAATAAATTACCCATATAAATATCCTTAAGTTATGCAAGATCAATTTTTTATATGTCAGATATAATATCAATTGCCTCAGATCATGCTGGTTATGAATTAAAATCAGAAATAAAATCCTACCTGGAAACCCTGGGTTACACAGCGATAGATCAAGGTTGCACTGCTAAGCAAAAGTGTGTAGATTACCCAGATTACGTTGTTAAAGTTGTAGAAGATATAACAAGCAAAAAAGCAAATTATGGGATATTAATTTGTGGTACAGGTTTGGGCATGAGTACCGTGGCAAATCGTTTTGAAGGAATCTACGCTGCTTTATGTAACAGTGTTGAGATCGCAAAATTAGCTCGCGAGCATGGCAACGCAAATGTACTGTGTCTTGGTGCAGGATTTACTGCGAGTGGATTAGCAAAAGACATAGTCAAACAATTCCTCGAAACAGAATTTTCAAAAGAAAGCAGACATAAAAAACGCCTTAATAAACTCAGCAATATAACCTCTAAGAAAAAAAAAACAAAAACTTATAACGAAGATGAAATATCAAAATTCGCTAAAATGGCAGGTGAATGGTGGAACGAGAATGGCAAATTTAAGCCATTGCACATGATGAATCCTATTAGAGTATCTTACATTATTAAGAAAATAAAAGAGTTAAAAAAATGCGATTTAAAAGAATTATCATTGCTTGATGTTGGATGCGGTGGTGGCATTTTGTCAGAGTCAATGGCACGCGTTGGCATTAACGTTATAGGAATAGATGTATGTGAAGAAAACATCAAAGTGGCACAGTCACATGCGAAAAAAGTAGGGCTTAATGTAGAATATATGCACACCAGCATTGAAGAGCTAAGCAATGACAAGAAGTACGACGTGGTTCTGTTGATGGAAGTAGTTGAACATGTGGATAATTTAGAGCTTTTCATGAAGAAAGCAATAGAGCTGCTAAAACCGGAGGGGTTAATCTTTATATCCACAATAAATAGAACTATCAAATCCTTCTGCCTTGCAATAATTGGTGCAGAGTACATATTAAATTGGCTGCCAAAAGGTACGCATAACTGGAATAAATTTCTCAAGCCGTCAGAAATTGCAAATCACTTAAGAGAAAATAATGTAACGCTGCAAAACATGGCTGGCATGGAGTACAACGTAATAAAGCGTGAGTGGAATCTAACTAAAGGTGTGGGTGTTAATTATATACTTTGTGGAAACATTGTAGTTTGAGACGGTTCTAATATCACCCTCTTCTTGTCATCCGAGTAGCTTGACTACTTGGATCCAGAGAAAAGAATGGTGTCATGAAAGTAGCTGACACTGGTTTCCATCCAAGACGGTGTCATCCAAGTAGCCTTCTCTTCCTGTCATCCCAGTGCTTGACACTGGGATCCAGAAGACGTAATTTCAACAAGTGGCTGCATAATAAAGGCTGGATTCCAGTGCCAAGCACTGGAATGACACCTGTAGCCCTACGTCATACCGCGATTCATTCGCGGTATCTCTTAGCATAGATCCCGCTAACAAGTAGCGAGATGACGAATTGCTTAACCGTCATCCCGCCGCGGTATCTCTTAGCCGCTAACACATAGCGGAATGACGAGATGCCACCAC
>NZ_JAPQLL010000031.1:0-9711 GCF_028981865.1 Wolbachia endosymbiont of Drosophila nikananu
AATAGACTTCTTTCAAAATTCATGTGAGAGCTCAAAATTGTGAATGGCAGCAATCAAATTAAATCTTAAACCAAAACGTTTTCGTCTATTTCTATACCTGTCCGAGATGATTTTAAACCTTTTCAATAAGCCAATTAAGTTTTCAACCATTACCCTTTGGCTAGAAAGAGCTCTGTTCTCTCTTTTTTGTTCTTTGCTCAACGGATTCTTTTTCGTTTTTCTGTGTGGTAATTCAACATTTTTATCTATCCTTTGCATTCCTCTGTAGCCAGCATCAGCTAAGATTTTAGTTCCCGGCAGCCTTTGATTCTTTAAATATCCGAAAATCGTGCTTCCTACCATTTGAAAAAGATGTACAAATGACCTTTTTACTCTTCTTCTCTGTTACTATTTGTGTTTTTATAGTATGCCTTTTTTTCTTTCCAGAGTAAAAGCGTTTTTGCTTTTTTTTGGCTTCTCTACTGGGGTTTCAGTTCCACCTATTACCAAAACTTCGTATTTTACACTACTATTTAATAGATCTTTTTTCCCAGGTAATGCAAAATCTGGATGTTTTATTAATGTGTCCTCTACCCACTTTACTATTTTAAAACAGTTACTTTCACTCATGCCATAACTTTGTCCTATATGAAAATATGTGCGATATTCTCTTATGTATTCCAGTGTCATAAGTAGCCTGTCTTCTACGCAAAGCTTACTTTTTCTCCCGCTTCTAGCTTTTTTTCTTCTGTCTTCCTCATCCAGAATTTCTACCATTCTCTCGAATGTTGCTTTTTTTACACCTGTTAAACGTCGAAATTTTTCTCCTTCTAACTCCTTTATTTCTTTATATTTCACCTTTCAAATATTTCATCTTACACTCCTTCTCTCAATTTTGAAAGAAGTCTACTTATTGATACCTCGCAACACTCTGCTCAACAAACTAGAACTGCCATATTTGAATACATAGAAATCTTTTATAACAAACAACATAGACATTCTACTATTAACTATTGCATTCCCGAACAATTTGATGCATCATTTTCATGACAAAAAAGTCTTAACTTTCTCTCTACTTTTTCTGGGTAAGGTCAACAAGTGTAATACGTCTTTTTTCTTTGCTATCAATGTATGATGATTACTTCTATTACAATGCTACAACGAGAGGAGGACGTATTACTGAGTGTGGCATATCTTTATACAATACAGTACCTTTGGAGCATTCTATACTTATTGATCCTTGCTTTTATTTCAAGCATGTTGTATTTGGCGATGATAATATCAGAAATAGGTTAGCTGAAGACTTAACTAAAGATAAAACAAAATTAGATATTTTCGTAAATGGAATTTTAGCAATAAGGAACTCGGATTTAGTATTATCTTATATTAACAAAATAGGGGGTCTGAATGAGGAAGCTAGAGATTCTGTTAATCGCTTACAGAAAAGCAACATGCTAGATAAAATCTTAAATAAAGATGATACAACACTTACAAAATTAGCTCTGAGGGAATTATTAAAGTCTTCTGTTTTACAAGAAACTAAGTTGGAGTCTCCTCAAGTTTCAAGAGTGGGGAATTGGCAATATTGTAGCATTGGCAGTTAAAATATACTGAGGCTCATTTAAATATGAGCCTCAGTATCGCTTAACTTTTTCAATCTATGGTAGCTAATAGCTTACTTCACTTCCACCAAGGGAATATTACTCCAGCTGTTGCTGCCGTAGTTATCAATAGAAGCGTTTAAGTAATCTGTGTCAAAGCGTACGGGTACATCAAATTCAAAGCTTGCAGTAATTGTTGTGCCTTTTGCTGGTGGTTTGATAAACGTGATTTCTCCCGTTGAATAGTTCACTGAATATTTTTTTGTTTCTTCATCATCTAGATAAATTTTTATTGTATCATACACTGGCTTTTTTATCATGCGTGTATGCTTGTCCTTTCCACTTATATAAGTTTTGATCAGTTGAAAAGTCATTAAAACGAAATCCTATTGCTTTACCTTTCCGCGCATGAAAAAATGTTATGAGTTCTGTTAGCTGCTCGCTTGACCTGACTCCATAAGCTATGTTGTACCTGGCACGTGCACGAGACCAATTGATGTTGCGCTGTTCACAACCATTATGAGTTGTTACAACGTCAGTGGAAAATTCCGGTCCTCCAGTAGACCCATAAGATATATTTTCTGGAAATCTAATTTCTGTAAATGACATATGTCCTCCTATGAAAGTAAAATAGTTTGGTTGAAGAAAATGTTGTAATTTGAAAGCGTTTCACATAGCAAATGACGCTATGGAAAGTGGATGAGACCACTGAGATAACACCTTAAATTGCTATCATACCCACAACCACTATACTCAGGTTCATTTGAGTTGTCAAGCAAAAAAATAAAATTTTATGGCAACTAGCCTTGTTTATGATTTAATTCATCTACTTTTTTACGTAATACATTCAAATCAGTTGCTCCTACAAACAGACTATCCCCAATTATTAAAAAAGGTGTACCACCTACTCCCAAATCTCTTACTAGGAGCTTACTGCCATTTATCATTTGCTCAATTTTGTCTGCATTATTTTTCATGGAACTATTAAAATCGTCCTCATCAATCCCTATACTTTTCACTATATCCAATATGCTTTCGCCTGAAAATCCTCCTTTGTGACTTAAAGCAGAATAGTGAAAGTCGAAATATTTTTCTTTATCAATAAAGTAAACAGCTAAAGCGCTTTTTGCTGCCCTTAAAGAGTCATTACCAAGTATTGGAGCATCCCTAAAGATATACTTAACTTTACCGTCGTTAATTAACTGTTTTATATCGTCTTTTATAGTCTTGCAATATCCACAAGAATAGTCAAAGAAACCTACAGCTATAACACTACTATTTTCATCTCCGGAGTAAGGATAAGTAAGGTCAAATATTTGATCCTTATATTGTGAAATTTTACTTTTGGTTACATTACCTCGAGCAGCGTAACTACTTTTAATCGACTCCTCTTTGAGAGTTTTTATGATCTTATCAAAATTTCTACTTATATAATTATCTAATTTCTCACCTATATAATCATCGCTTAGCATTTGGCTGCGATTTGAGAGCCAATTATTTATTATTGGCAAACTTGCTACTGCCAGTATAAAGATCAATAAAAACGATATTCTAGACATACAATTTATTTAAAAACCTACAACATAAAACTTTAGTACACATTTATCTGTATATTAAAAGAAGCATCTAATATTAATATATGAAAACATTTGTATCAAGTGTATTTTATAATCAGTTTTGCCTCAAATGCAGACTTTAACAATAAAAACTAAGCGCAAAACTAATCAGAAAGTTTAAGATGCAAACAGCAAAAGCGCGCGGAGCATAGATTTAAGTTGTTTGTTTTATTTCGCTGTGTATAATTTCAACAAACTCCGCGAAATAAACATATGAACGAGCCAATAATTGGTAGAGAAAAAGAAATAGCTATTCTACAAGACAAACTTCTTTCTCAATCAGCCGAATTTATTGCTGTTTATGGTCGGCGTCGTGTAAATGTTGTATTATCTGCATTTTATCAGCATAATATAGAAGTAATGTAATGCAGATATTATGCCAATGCCAAATTATACGATTACTTCTAAAATTGCTAATTGCCTTATGAGGATTGAGGCAGAAAAAGAAAAAGTGTTACATTTGCCACTCACTGTATCGATGCTCTCGTCCCTTCGTGAAACTGCACGACTTTATACCACACACTATTCTACTATGATTGAAGGAAATCGACTTGAGCCTAAACAGATTGAAGAGGTTTTAAGTGGTAAAAGCCACTTTCCAAAATATAGGAGAGATGAAAATGAGGTTAAAGGATATTATGCAGCTTTAACCCAAGTTGAACAATGGGCAGCGAGAACGATCCCTATTACTGAGAAAGCCATTCAAACGCTTCATGCCCTAGTAATGGCGAGTGGAAAATCTAAAGTGAAGCCAACCTCTTATCGTGATGGTCAAAACGTTATTCGTGATAGCCGTACACGTGCAATAATTTATATGCCACCTGAAGCAAAGGATGTACCAAAGCTCATGAGCAGTATGATTGATTGGATTCGTGACAGTGAGCAAGTGCCTTGCCCAATTATTGCAGGTATTGCGCATTATCAATTTGTAACAATTCACCCTTACTATGACGGTAATGGTCGTACTGCAAGATTGTTGACTACATTAATTTTACACCTTGGTGGATATGATCTAAAAGGCCTTTATTCATTGGAAGAATATTATGCTAAGAATCTAGGAGCGTATTATGAAGCAATCAGTGTAGGGCCATCGCACAACTATTATATAGGAAGAGCTGAAGCAGATATCACTAAGTGGGTGGAGTATTTCGTAGAAGGTATGGCAAATTCATTTGAGAACGTTTTACAACGTATAAATGAAGAAGAATACCACACTGATCAGACTGATCTTATACGTAAGCTTGATCCTAAACAACGCAAAGCCCTTGAGCTCTTCCAGGAGTTTTCCACTATTACAGCTAGTCAGGTTGGCGAACTATTTAATTTTAAGCCTCGTACTAGTGCGCAACTTTGTAAAAAGTGGGTGGAAATGGGGTTTATTGAGATTGTAGACTTTTCCAACAGAGGAAGAAAATACAAGCTTAGCAAGCAATATGAGGATTTGATCTCAAATTAACTGAAAGCTTGCTGGAAAGTGCATAGGTCAAATTTCAATAAAGTGCTTGAAAACTAAATGTAGACTTAAAGTTTTAAAAGCTGGAATATGTACAACAACTTACGCGACTTCATTAAAGCCTTAGAGGAAAAAAAAGATCTGATTAGGATTAAGGAGGAGGTTTCAACAGTTCTTGAAATGACAGAAATTCACCGTAGGGTTTTGTCAAACAAAGGGCCAGCTATAATTTTTGAGAATGTTGTTAAAGAGAATGGTAAAAGCTCGATCCCTGTTTTGGTGAATTTATTCGGTACTATTGAAAGAATTGCGTTGGGACTGAACATAAACCCTGATGAACTGAGAGATCTTGGTAAACTTCTAGCATTTTTGCAATCTCCTGAACCACCGAAAAACTTTAAGGATGCTATAAAAATGTTTCCTCTGCTAAAAGTCGTGTTATCGATGCGAAGTAAAGTCGTGAACAAAGCTCCATGTCAAGAGGTAGTGCTAACCGGAGATGAAGTGGACCTAAGTCTACTGCCCATTCAAACATGCTGGCCAAATGAACCTGCACCACTTATCACCTGGCCGATTGTGGTAACAAAAGGCCCAACGGAAGACAAGCAAGATAATTTCAATCTTGGAATATATCGTATGCAGGTTATAGATAAAAAAACGACTCTAATGCGCTGGCTTGCACATCGTGGTGGTGCAGGTCACCATAAACGATGGAAAGAGAAGGAACAAAATATGAAATTTCCTGCTGCTGCTGTGATCGGTAGTGATCCTGCAACAATTATTGCTGCGGTAACTCCGGTACCAGAAACATTGTCAGAATACCAATTTGCTGGGCTGCTACGCAAGAAGCCGCTTGAGCTTGTAAATTGTAAAACCATTCCCCTTCAGGTTCCAGCTCATGCAGAAATTGTTTTAGAAGGCTATGTGAGTTTAGATAGATATCAAGATGAAGGGCCATACGGAGATCACACCGGCTACTATAATTCTGTTGAGCAATTTCCAGAATTTAATATTACTGCAATTACTATGCGCAAAAATCCAATTTATCTCAGCACTTTCACTGGCAAGCCACCTGATGAACCATCAATTCTTGGTGAAGCGCTCAACGAAATCTTTGTGCCCATTCTTATCAATCAATTTCCAGAGATAGTGGATTTTTATCTACCACCAGAAGGTTGTTCATATAGAATAGCGGTGATATCGATAAAAAAGTCTTATCCAGGGCAGGCAAAAAGAATTGTTATGGGCATACTTTCCTTTCTAAAGCAATTTTTATACACGAAGTTTATTATCGTTGTTGATGATGATATAAATGTACGTGATTGGAAGGAAGTGATGTGGGCAATATCAACGAGAATGGACCCTGTGCATGATACAATCATGATAGAAAATGCACCTATTGATTATTTAGACTTTGCTTCCCCTGAAAGTGGCCTGGGAGGTAAGATGGGATTTGATGCAACAAATAAAATCCCGCCTGAAACCAAACGAGAATGGGGAGAGAAAATTGAAATGAGCGAAGAAATAGTAAGAAAAATCACGGAGAAGTGGGAAGAATATGGATTGACAGGTGATTAAATTATGATGTAGCCTATCGCCGTATATACGGGGGTGGGTTGTTGTGAGGCTTTTTCACTTTTTATTCTTGTTAATGTGTTTTTCTCTGTATTACTATGCGGGTTTTATATTTTTGCCCTGCCCAAAAGCTACGGTTTGCTTTTCACCTGGAGAAGATTGTGCTGTACCGATAATCAGCGTAATAGATCAGTCTAAAAAATCTATCTTAGTTCAAGAATATACATTTACTCTTGGAACAGTTGCAAAATCTTTGATTAATGCTAAAGAACGCGGTGTTGATGTTAAAGTCATCTTAGATAAATCGCAACTCTACTCAAAATATAGTGTTATAAATGAATTATTTTCAGGTGGAGTACCAATTTGGATCGATGATAAGCCAAAAATTGCTCATAATAAGATAATGATTGTTGACAATCAAAAAGTCATCACAGGGTCATTTAACCTTAGTAAGACAGCTGAAAAAGGAAATGCTGAAAATTTATTAATTATTACAGATTATCCTGAATTGATTCAGCAGTATGTGAAAAACTGGGAGGCACGAATGTTACAATCTTATAAATATGTTCCCAACTAATTGAGAGCGCTCGCTTAAAATCAGTTTTAAAAACAGCAAGGGAGAGCTCTTTGATTGATTAGCATAATGATTATGATATAATGAACTAGAAGTTTAAGGAATAAAGTAATGGATTATATAAATGATGCTGCCGGTAGCTACACTGCCATTCATGATTTTTTTCAAAACAACGGTGTTGGAGATTACAAAGTTCAATGCAGTTATGGTGGGGTGCCGTATGCTACTGATGAGTACGTGCATTCTGGCAATAAATTTTGGAGTAATAATTTCATAGACTCACATTTTGGCAGGGAAATAAAAATGTATCCTCAAAGTGAACTTTTAGCTAAAGAATATGCTGGAAATACGTTGCCAGTTTCAATATCACTAGATAAGGATTTAATAAAAATGAAGGAATGTCAGAAAAAAATGAAATTTGTGGAACTAGAAAGGGAGTCAGGTGATTTAGTGCATGATAAGCAAAAGTATGTAAAGTGTTACACAACAAAGCTATCATATGATGATGTACATATTTACAATAACGATAAAGTTTCAACATTTAGCATAAAATACGACGTGCCAAATGATTCGAAATACAGTTTAAATATAACATTTACAAAGGTTAATGATAATAAACCAGGATTTTGGCAAAAATTTAAAAACATGTTTTAACGTGACCATTCACTAGACTTCTTTCAAAATTGTTAGAGGGAGTGTAAGATCAAGTATTTGAAAGCATGAAATATAAGGAAATAGAAAAGCCTATTTTGCCTAAACTGAAGCATCTTTTCCAATTTTTTCTAGCATCAACTCAGCAGCTTTTTGTTCAGCAATCTTTTTACTAGAAGCGCATGCAGAAGCTTTACCATGATCTTCTATGCAAACTGATATAGTAAATTCAGGATTGTGCGCTGGTCCAGTGTGTTTTACAAGCTCATACTCTGGTAAAGGCAATTTTTTTTTCTGAGTCCACTCTTGCAGTGAGGTTTTAGGATCTTGAGGGGGGTCGAGCATGCCTTTAGCTAGCTTTTCCCAATATTGGGTAATAAATTTTTCAACATTTTCAAGTCCGCCATCAATATAGATTGCACCTATTAGTGCTTCAAGCGAGTTTTCTAAATTTTTTAGATTACATCTCCCTCCATTGCAGCGTTCACTATTATTCATGATGATAAAGCTGCCTAATTTTATTTCTTTAGCAACATTAGCAATGGTGTTGCCACAAACTAAATCCGTCTTTCTTTTTGCCAATGCTCCTTCTTTTTCTTCAGGAAATAGTTTAAACAGTATGGCAGATACGACCATACTCAAAACACTATCGCCCAAAAACTCTAGTCTTTCGTAGCTTACAATTTGGTTTTTGCTATTCCTTTTATTTACGCTTGGGTGAGTTAGTGCCTCTTCTAATATTGCATAATTTGTAAATTTATAATCAATGATCTTAGATATTGCATCATTCAAACTCTTCATACCCATTATTTAAAAGAAAAGCACTTTCTACTACCTTTATACCAGAGAATTAGTTTTATTTTATTAAAATAATACCACCAACTTCCAAAATTAATGTATACAACCCACCACCTCACTAATGTTGCTAAATCCATCTCTCCTTATTAGTTCCGCAAGTTCTAGATTAATTTTGTTTACAACTTGAGGTCCGTGGTATATGAGAGCAGTGTATAACTGCACCAAAGAAGCTCCTGCCTTTATTTTTTTATATGCATCAACACCACTTGAGATTCCTCCGCACCCTATCAATAATATTTTGCCCTTAGTAAATTTGTACATATCGCCCAATAACTCGGTTGAAAGTTTGAACAGTGGTTTGCCACTCAACCCGCCACTCTCATTATGGTGGGAATGCAGATTATCTCTACTTACCGTAGTGTTGCTTACTGTTAATCCGTCAATCTTATATTCCAACGCAAGCTCAGCGATATTTTCTTTCGTTTGCTGATCTATATCTGGTGAGATTTTTAATATTATTGGTATAGATTTAGAATTATCAATTGATTTGCGGATGGCTTTCAACAAATTCGATAATTCTTGCTTATTGTGCAGATTGCGTAAATTAGGCGTGTTTGGAGACGAGATGTTCAGCACTATATAATTGCTTTTTCCATATACCATCTTTATTAAATTAACATAATCACTAATTTGGTCTTTCGATGCACTATTTTTTCCTATATTTATGCCAAAAATGCAGTCATCAAGCTTGGTTTCATCTATTTGTTTAAGAAAATAGTCTATTCCTTTATTGTTAAATCCCAATCTGTTAATTACCCCTTGATCTTTAATTAACCGAAAAATTCTTGGTTTTTTGTTTCCATATTGTGGATTACGAGTTACAGTACCAGTTTCAATAAACCCAAAACCAAATGAAAGCATAGGTCTTATAATTTCTGCATTTTTGTCAAAACCTGCAGCCAGGCCCACGGGGCTTCTGAGCTTATTACCAAAAAAATTCACACTCAAAGATTCTGGCAGCTCTATAGGATTCTTATAAGGTATTTTCTTTAATGCCATGATTGCCAAAGAGTGAGCAACTTCAGGCGGCAGTAAAAACAATAAATTACGTAATATCATTTTGTAAAACACTTTGCTTATTTTTAGTTTATTTTTTACCATGCAACACTATAAGAGTATAACCATAACTTGAAAAGAAATTAGACTTCTTGCATAACCATATAACATTGGGAATAGAAACAAAAAACTTACTTGACAAGCCTCGCCAGCCCCCTTATCATGATAGTGAAGGTATTCAGTTATCTTCATCTGTGCAGATTAAACAGCAAGAAAACAACGTAGTTGGCGTCTTATTTTTAATTTTTTGCACTATGTGCACCTTATATCTTCACAACATTTCTGGGTTTTTACCTACATAAGCTGAAACGCGCTTATAAGTCGTTTAAGACAGTATAGTACGCCAAT
>NZ_JAPQLL010000032.1:0-18644 GCF_028981865.1 Wolbachia endosymbiont of Drosophila nikananu
ACAGATGAAGATAACTGAATACCTTCACTATCATGATAAGGGGGCTGGCGAGGCTTGTCAAGTAAGTTTTTTCGTTTCTATTCCCAAGAAAAGCTCATCATATGGTTATGCAAGAAGTCTATTATATTTCCTTACCCATTTGCTTAACTTTCTCTCTACTTTTTTTGAATAAGGTCGCTATTGGCATGACAAACATTCATCGTAGTCAATATCTGTTTTGTGTTGCAATATTTCACTTTTTTTGAATATGTCATGCGAAACCTTGTCAGCTCTCTGCATTGATTGTGATCTGCAGTAATATAAGCTCTTCAATCCTTTTTTCCAAGCAAGCATGTGTATTTTGTGCAAGTAACGTTTATGTACGTTGGCAGGTAAGAACAGATTTACTGATTGAGATTGACAAATATGCGAAGTTCTATCACTTGCATGTTCTATAATCCATCTTTGGTCAAGCTCGTACGCTGTTTTAAATGTCAATTTTTCATGCTCATTAAGAAAATCTAAGTGCTGAACGGAACCCTCATTTGTTGAAATTGAAGACCATATTTTATCATTGTCTTGATTTTTTTCTGCTAATAGTTTTTGCAAGAATTTATTTCGCACTACAAATGAGCCTGTAAGTGTCTTTTGTATGAATACGTTTGCTGCATATGGCTCTATTCCAGGAGAGGTATTGCCTGCAATAATGGAGATTGAGGCAGTTGGAGCAATAGCGAGCTTGTGTGTAAACCTTTCCATTAGATCAACTTCTTTGGCATCAGGACATGCCCCCTTTTCCTCTGCTAATTTTTTAGAAACTATATCTGCTTGCTCGCGTAAATACTTAAATATTTTTTTATTCCATTGTTGTGCTGTTACTGATTCAAAAGGAACCATTTTGCTTTGTAAAAATGAGTGAAAGCCCATCACGCCAAAACCAATACTGCGTTCTCTGGCTGCAGAATATTTTGCTCGCTGCATTTCATTCGGTGCTTTATTTATAAAATCTTCCAATACATTATCAAGAAAGCGCATTATATCTTCTATGAAGAGTTTATTGTCTTTCCATTCTTCGTAGTACTCAAGGTTTACGGATGATAGACAACACACAGCAGTGCGTGACTTATTTAGGTGATCATAACCTGTAGTTAAAGTTATTTCACTGCATAGATTTGACATCTTGATGTCTAAGTTGAGCTTTTTGTAAGATTCTGGCTTATTGTTATTTGTTGCATCAAGGAAAATAATGTAAGGTTCTCCAGTTTCAACCCTTGCTGTTAATATTTTGATCCATATATCCCGCGCTTTTACAGTTGAAATAACCTTATTGTTGTGAGGGCTTATTAAATTCCATTCTTGATCATTCTCAACAGCCTGCATAAATTTATCTGTTACTATTACAGCATGATGTATATTTAACGCTTTGCGATTTGGGTCACCGCCTGTTGGCTTGCGCAAATCCAGAAACTCTTCTATCTCTGGATGAGATACAGGAAGATAGACTGCTGAACTTCCTCGCCTTAAGGATCCCTGACTAATTGCGAGCGTTAGAGCATTTTGCACCACAATAAATGGTACAATTCCTGATGTTTTACTACTACCTTTTACACTTTCACCAATTGAACGTAAATTTCCCCAATAACTACCTATGCCTCCTCCACGTGCAGCAAGCCAAACATTTTCATTCCATAAATCAACTATTCCCTGCAAACTGTCTTCGGTTTCATTAAGAAAGCAAGATATAGGCAACCCTCTCTTGGTGGCACCATTGCTGAGTATTGGTGTTGAAGGCATGAACCACAAGTTGCTCATGTAGTCATAAAGACGCTGCGCATGTTCTTTATTATCAGAATAGTAATTAGCAATACGTGCAAAGAGGTCTTGGTAACTTTCATTTTCTATTAAATACCTGTCTGATAGAACTGCTTTTCCAAAATCGGTTAAATTGCTATCCTTTGCGTAATTAATAGTAATATTATTCATAAAATTCCTTTTTGAGCGATTTTTAAGTTAGGTTTTTCGGATTTTCTTGTTGATGCTGTAGTGCAAACAAGATACCGTCAACCTGACTGCCATATATTTTACAGTAACTTATATAACTTATCTGCATATTTATTTTTTTTGCAACATGTTGAACATAACTTTCTGAGTGACGAAAATAGTCTCCTTTGTTTACAAAGTCAATACCTTCACCTTCCTTTCTTCTTATTAAACATATAACAACCCCTTTTTTGCTCGTAGATCTTTTTGCTAATTCCAATTCTTCTTGAAAGTCATGTAGATAATGTAGCACTTCAGCAAAGATAATTACATCATACTGCTGGTTTTTCTCTTGTTTAAGAAACTCTTTCATTTCCATATGTATTAATTCATTGTAAACAGGCTTACCTTTTATAAAGCATCCTCTTGCGATATTTAGCATTCTACTTGAAATGTCAATTCCTGTTATGTAGCTTCCAGTACTATTTATTTTCAAGAAATGACCACATATTCCAGTCCCACAACCAAGGTCAAGTATATTGAGCTCAGAAGTGAAGTTGTTGAAGATTTTTGTAATTATCATGTGTACAAGTTCATGCCCTCTATACTGTTTAGCAATCAACCAATGCTCAACAAAATATTCACCTGTGTAATCAAAATATTGTCTTATGAGGTTTTTTGGCAATTCTGCAATAGGCGCTGAGTTTGTCATTTTTTTTATATAGTAAGATGCCTCCTCATGATCACTATCTAATTTTAGTGTCTGTGTTAAATAATTATAAGCTTTGTTAGTATTCCCTACCGCAAAATGACACCTTCCGATGTTATACCAGACTATGGGTAAATGGGGGTAAAATATGCTAATTAACCAAAATCGTAACTTTGCATCTGATATGCTACCTTTATAAAAGTGATATAAACCGATTTCAATGTTGGTGTTTAACAGGTTCTTAGATTTTTTAAGAAGCACTGTCATTTCTTTATGAAGAGTATTATATTTATTCACAATGAAGTGTTTTACTTTCTTAATATTTAATACACCAATGAGCTTAGACATACAATTTAAAGCAACATTTTTTATAAAGGAGAGATTACTTTTCATACATTAGAAATACTCCGAATGTTCATTATCATTTTTAGGTAATTGATTTTAACACATTTTATCTTACAAAATATCTTTTTCATTAATTTTTACTGTATATATAAGTTTACCGCATATTTCTCAGATTGTACTGTTTAGGATTGCTAGTATATTGTTGTTGATAATATAAGTAAATGTTTTGTGCAAAAAGGCGTTGACATATTATATGTTAGGTTATAACATATAAAAGATTAATTTAGTTTTTAGATGTTTGACAAGTTTTATGGTAGAGATTAATTTAATCTCAATTCAATTTTAATAATATTTAACTCTGCATATTCTGCATATAGTCGGATAAATAAATTATTAAGAGCACTTGATGGATGCCTTGGCGTTAAGAGGCGATGAAGGACGTGGCAGGCTGCGATAAGCTGTGGGGAATTGTCAACAAATTTTGATCCGCAGATTTCCGAATGGGGAAACCCAGCTAGCTTAGCTAGTTATTACATACTAAGTATGTAAAGCAAACTTGGTGAACTGAAATATCTAAGTAGCCAAAGGAAAAGAAATCAACCGAGATTCTGTTAGTAGTGACGAGCGAAAGCGGAAAAGGCTAGTGATTTAAGAATAAGAATTAGAATACTCTGGAAATAGTAACCATAGAAGGTGATAGTCCTGTATAAGTAGAAAGTTTTTAAATCCTTGAGTAGAGCGGGGCACGTGAAATCCTGTTTGAATATGGGGGGACCATCCTCCAAGCCTAAATACTACTTAACGACCGATAGTGAACAAGTACCGTGAGGGAAAGGTGAAAAGAACCCCGGGAGGGGAGTGAAATAGAATCTGAAATCAAGTGCTTACAAACAGTTGGAGCTCTATATCAATTTATTGATATTTAGAGTGACAGCGTACCTTTTGCATAATGGGTCAGCGAGTTAATCTATGAAGCAAGCTTAAGCCGTTAGGTGTAGGCGTAGTGAAAGCAAGTCTGAATAGGGCGTTTTAGTTTTATGGATTAGACCCGAAACCAAGTGATCTAGTCATGACCAGATTGAAGGTGTGGTAAAACACACTGGAGGATCGAACCAGTTAATGTTGCAACATTATTGGATGAGTTGTGATTAGGGGTGAAAGGCCAATCAAACTTGGAAATAGCTGGTTCTCCGCGAAATCTATTTAGGTAGAGCGTTGTATGTATGTTGTTGGGGGTAGAGCACTGGATAGACTAGGGGGATTCACCGTCTTACCAAATCTAACTAAACTCCGAATACCAACAATTAATTATACAGCAGGCACACTACGGGTGCTAAGTCCGTGGTGGAAAGGGAAACAACCCAGATCACTATCTAAGGTCCCAAAATTACAGCTAAGTGGGGAAGGAAGTAGAAAAACCATTACAGCTAGGAGGTTGGCTTGGAAGCAGCCATCCTTTAAAGAAAGCGTAACAGCTCACTTGTCTAAATAAGTTTTTCTGCGCCGAAAATGTACCGGGGCTAAAGCTGTATACCGAAGATGTGAGTGCTTATTGATTTCGATCAATAGGCGCGGTAGCGGAGCGTTCCGTAAGTCTATGAAGGTGGTTTGTGAAAACTGCTGGAGATATCGGAAGTGAGAATGCTGACATAAGTAGCGTAAAAGAGTGTGAAAAACACTCTCACCAAAAATCTAAGGGTTCCTACGTTAAGTTAATCTGCGTAGGGTTAGTCGGTTCCTAAGGCGAGTCCGTAAAGGAGTAGTCGATGGCAATTAGGTTAATATTCCTAAACCTCTTAAGTGTGACGGGTTTTGTATTTGTATAGATCTTATTGGATTGATCTATGCTTAAAAGAAGCTCCAGGAAATAGCACTTATATTTATGAGGCCGTACCGCAAACCGACACTGGTGGATGAGTAGAGTATACTAAGGTGTTGAAAGAATGATGTTGAAGGAACTCGGCAAATTATACCTGTAACTTCGGAAGAAGGGTAACCTGCTTTTAGGCAACTATGAGTAGGTGGCACAAAATAGGGAGTAGCGACTGTTTACTAAAAACACAGGACTCTGCAAACACGTAAGTGGAAGTATAGGGTCTGACGCCTGCCCGGTGCTGGAAGGTTAATAGGAGGGGTGCAAGCTCTAAATTGAAGCCCCAGTAAACGGCGGCCGTAACACTGACGGTCCTAAGGTAGCGAAATTCCTTGTCGGGTAAGTTCCGACCCGCACGAATGGCGTAACGATTTCTCCACTGTCTCCAACATCACTTCAGCGAAATTGAATTCCCCGTGCAGATGCGGGGTACCCGCGGTTAGACGAAGAGACCCCGTGCACCTTTACTATAGCTTTACATTGCTATTAAAAGTGTGATGTGCAGGATAGGTGGGAGACTTTGAAGTTATGGCGCTAGCTATAATGGAGTCAACCTTGAGATACCACCCTTTACACTTTTGATATCTAACTATGTTTCATTATCTGGAACTAGGACATTGTATGGTGGGTAGTTTGACTGGGGCGGTCGCCTCCTAAAAAGTAACGGAGGCGTGCGAAGGTAAGCTAGAGCTGGTCGGAAATCAGCTTGATAGTATAATGGCATAAGCTTGCCTGACTGCGAGGCTGACAAGCCAAGCAGAGACGAAAGTCGGTCATAGTGATCCGGTGATTCTGTATGGAAGGGTCATCGCTCAACGGATAAAAGGTACGCCGGGGATAACAGGCTGATGGTGTTCGAGCGTTCATAGCGACAACACCGTTTGGCACCTCGATGTCGACTCATCACATCCTGGGGCTGAAGAAGGTCCCAAGGGTTCGGCTGTTCGCCGATTAAAGTGATACGTGAGTTGGGTTTAGAACGTCGTGAGACAGTTCGGTTTCTATCTGCCGTGGGTGAAGGAAATTTGAGAAGGTCTGACTCTAGTACGAGAGGACCGAGATGGATATACCTCTGGTGTACCAGCTGTTATGCCAATAGCATCGCTGGGTGGCTATGTATAGATGGGATAATTGCTGAAAGCATATAAGCAAGAAACCCTCTTCAAAAAGATTTCCCAATTAAGGCCGTGGAAGACTACCACGTTGATAGGCTAAGTGTGGAAGCATGGTAACATGTGAAGCTAACTAGTACTAATAGCCTGATTGATTTATTTGCTTTCTATATGTGTGTATGCAGTGTTAAATATTAAGTTAAAATTGTTAAGTTAGAAATTTTTATTGACTTGGTGGCTATAGCAAAAATGAACCACCCGATCTCATCTCGAACTCGGAAGTGAAACTTTTTAGCGCTGATGGTACTTGAAAAGGGAGAGTAGGTCGCCGCCAAGTTTATAAAAATTTCTTTTTATCGCCTTTTAATAATTCTTTTATTAGGAGAAGTCGCTTCTATATTAAAATCTAATAATTGTGGTCTAGGCTTATTCTTATTCTGCTCTAAGTATTGACTTTGCTCAAATGCTAATTCCCATTGTGTACGATAACTAGATTCTTTATATTCATAAAAATCTTCTTCTTTTCTACTCTCTACCATTAAACATCCACACCCGTTAATTTATTTTAAAAATTTTACTTATGCTATCATAAAAAATATAGTTGTAAATACCTTAATTGAGATTTTTTTTATTTTATCTTTTTTAAGCAAATAGTTAGATCTTTTTGTAAGTTTTTATAACTTGCTTGTATAATGTTTCTATGAGTTAGTATTATGTAGTAGTGCCCTATATTGCTTATATTTAAAATGCTAACTTTAGCAAGCATTCGTAATTGCCTTTTTATTTTATTTCTTTTTGCTGCTTTTCCGGCTTTTTTACTGATAGCCAGACCTACTCTAATAGTATGAGTGTACTTTTCAGGCTCTCTTTCTTTTATAGCATACAGTGATATATAAAGCCCACGGTAAAAAAGACTGCTAAATGCTAACTTATTTTTGAAAGCAAAGGAAAAATCTTTTTTTTTATACTTACTATGCGCATAATTTGTTACACCCTAATAAACGGCGCCTATTAAGGATTTTTCTTCCAGCTCTTGTTGCCATACGTGAACGAAATCCATGTCTGCGCTTTCTTATCAAATTTTTTGGTTGAAATGTTCTCTTCATTGTTTTTATATTAATATAATTATTTATTTTAAATTGTTTTACTTTATTGTCAAATGGTGGTGAACTTGTATGACATTTTCGTAGAATAAAATTTGATGTATGGGAAAATGAATTCGGTGATAGTCATACCTGTCCTACTAATCCTTTTATTTTGTTTTAGTAGGTTTCAAGAAGTAAATAAGGTTAAATCTTATCTATATCTTAGTTGTGTATGGATGCTAGCATGGTTGTTAATACTCTATAATAATTGTTTTATAACTTTTATTTCTATAGCGTTACTTTTTTTCATGCTTGCTTTTATCTTTAAAAATAAAAGAAATAAGATAATAAAACTTTCGTTATTTGTGGCTTTGGCCATATCATTTTTTATTACTTTATTTATAATACTATCTATTTTTATTCAATCCATTAATTTTTTTAATAAAGTAGCTATTTCAGAATTCTTGTTTTGCTTGAAATGGGGCCACAATGTAGTCACTATCAATGAAGAGAAGATAGGATGTTTTGGTATAGCGCCGCTTTTGGTGGGTACATTACTTATAACTATTATAGCAATGTTAGTTGTCGTTCCGCTTGGTTTATTTTCTGCAATATATATTAGTGAATATGCGAGTGAGAAAGTGCGTTATATTGTTAATACAACTTTGCAAGTTTTGTCTGCTATTCCTACGGTTGTATATGGATATTTCGCGGTTGTGTTTTTGTCTTTCTTTGTAAAGCAGGTAGCAAATTTTTTTGGTTTAAGTATACACTCAGAAAGTGCCTTAGTTGCCGGTTTATCGATTGGGATAATGATTCTTCCTTTTATTATTTCTTTACTCGAAGATGCCATAAGATCTGTTCCAAAAAGCTTGCGTTATGGCTTCATGGCACTTGGCGCAACTCCAGCGGAAACTATATGGCATATAACAATACCTTATGCAATGCCTACAATTTTAAGTGCAATTTTATTGTCAATTTCAAGAGTGATAGGTGAAACAATGATTGTGCTAATGGCTGTGGGAATCAACGCAAATTTGACTTTTAACCCTCTTAATTCAGTTACTACCATTACCGTGCAGATCGCTACATTACTTACCGGAGATCAGGATTTCAATAGTGTGCAAACTCTTGCTGCTTATGCGCTTAGCTTAGTATTGTTTGTTATTACTTGGCTATTAAATGCATTTGCATTGTTTGTAGTGAAGCGTAACTAGTAAGCGTTTTAATGTTGCAAAATTTCTATTAATAATATAAGATTTATTTTCTTTAGAAGTTCTTTTATGGAATTATAGTGTTAGGTGATAAAAACAAAGAGATGAATATAGGTAGAGCGATTAAGGTAACTCAAGCAGTTGTTGATATAAAATTTGAAGGTGAATTGCCTAAAATATTTAATGCTTTAAAAAGCAAACTAAAATATAAGGATAAGGAGCTGGTTTTAGAAGTTTCGCAGCATATAGGTGACAATATAGTTCGTTGTATTGCTATGGATAGCACAGATGGCATGTCAAGGGGGGATGAATTTGTTGATACAGGTGCACCAATATCGGTGCCAATAGGGCGTTCAACTTTAGGAAGGATTTTTAATGTTGTTGGAGAGCTTATAGATGAGTGTGGTCCACTGAAGGGAAAATATAACTTAGAGCCTATACACAGAGCACCTCCAAGTTTTACTGAACAGAGAATACAGGGAGAAGTTTTAGTTACGGGAATAAAAGTTATAGATCTTCTTGCACCTTATCTTAAAGGAGGAAAAATTGGCTTATTTGGTGGAGCCGGTGTTGGTAAAACAGTCCTGATAATGGAATTAATTAATAATATAGCAAAAGCTCATAAAGGATTTTCTGTGTTTGCCGGGGTAGGGGAGAGAACGCGTGAAGGTAACGATCTTTATCACGAGATGATCACTTCAAATGTAATAAATATAAATGAGCATGAAAAATCTCAAGCTGTTTTGGTTTATGGTCAGATGAATGAGCCTCCTGGAGCAAGGGCTAGAGTTGCTTTAACAGCACTTACTATGGCAGAGTATTTTCGTGACCGTGAAAACCAAGATGTTTTATTTTTTGTGGATAATATCTTCCGTTTTACACAAGCTGGTTCTGAAATTTCTGCTTTACTTGGAAGAATACCGTCAGCTGTTGGTTATCAGCCAACCCTTGCAACTGATATGGGTGCAATGCAAGAAAGAATAGCTTCAACAACTTCTGGCTCTATTACTTCTGTGCAAGCTATATATGTTCCTGCGGACGATTTAACTGATCCAGCCCCAGCAACTACATTCTCTCATCTTGATGCCACCACAGTGTTGTCAAGGCAAATAGCTGAAATGGGAATATACCCTGCTGTTGATCCACTTGATTCAACTTCTCAGTCTTTATCTGCTGAAATCATTGGTGAAGAACATTATAAGGTAGCTTCTGAGGTGAAACGTATATTGCAAACTTATAAATCACTGCAAGATATTATCGCAATACTTGGTATGGATGAGCTATCTGATGAAGATAAAATTATTGTTGATAGGGCTCGTAAGATTCAGAAATTTCTTTCTCAACCTTTTCACGTTGCAGAAATATTTACTGGTATGCCTGGTAAATTTGTTTCACTTTCTGATACTGTTTCCAGTTTTAAAGAGATTGTTGAAGGTAAATATGATCACTTACCAGAAGCTGCTTTTTATATGGTGGGGAATATAGATGAAGCAATAAAAAAGGCTGAATTAATACAAGCTGAAGCTAAATAAAAGTTAAAGATTATGAATACTTTTAAAATGCAATTTTTCTCTCCTGATGATCAAATTTCATTCAGTGGAGTGGTTTCTCTTTCAGTAACTGGGCTCGAAGGGGAGATTATGATTTTAGCTTACCATGCTCCTTACTTAATTTATTTATTGCCTGGTATGATTACTGTTAAAATGAGTAACCAAACAGAAAAGAAGGTTGTAATTGATAGTGGCGTATTAGAAGTTGCAAATAATAATTGTAACATTATAACAAGTCAAATTCAGGTTTTTGATCGTGCAATTCATGATGAGAAATCGTTTAAAAATAAGAGAATTAGTATATATTTAAGTTATCTTGATGAGAAATTTCTTTCTTAGTTATTTTAGGCAAAAAGTCGGTCTTGTCATCCAAGTAGCCCAGTTTTTGTCATCCAAGTGCTTTTTTTTCTGTCATCCAGTATTCTCTTCCCTGTCATCCCAGTGCTTGACACTGGGATCCAGATATAAAAATATTTGCAAATCATGCAATTATCAGGGGATTCTAGGAACATATGTTGAAAACAATTTCTATGATGAAATAAGCTGGATTCCAGTGTCACGCACTGGAATGACACCTTGCCTTACTGAACGTTCGTACAGTTCTGTAGCGGACACTGGGATAACACCATTTTTGTACTTTTGCCTTCAAAGATGACAATGTTTTGTAAAGATAGTTTTTTAATAGGAGATTAATATGGAAATTTTTCTTGATAGCGTTGATTTAAATGAAATTAAAGAACAAAAGGAGTTCATTGACGGCATAACAACTAATCCTTCTTTAATAGTAAAGTCCGGGCGTAAAGATAAATACGAGGATTTAGTGCGTGAAATATGCTCTATTATCGAGGGGCCTGTTAGTGTTGAAGTTGTTGCAAATAACCATGTAGATATGGTTAAAGAAGGCCTTAAGTTAGCGAAAATCGCTGATAATGTTGTGGTAAAATTGCCCCTTACATATGAAGGATTAATTTCTTGTAAAAAGTTGTGGACAGAGCATAAAATACCTGTTAACATCACATTATGTTTTTCTCCTGGACAAGCACTGCTTGCCGCTAAGGCCGGTGCTTGTTTTATTTCTCCTTTTGTTGGTCGCCTTGATGATATAAGCTATGATGGCTTATCGCTAATAGAAGATATATGTACTATATATTCTAATTACGGTTTTGATACTAAAGTTCTTGTTGCATCAGTGAGAAGCCCAGCGCATGTAATAAAAGCTGCAAGGCTTGGTGCTGATTCAATTACTGTGCCAGCAAAAGTACTTAGACAATTAATCAATCACCCACTTACTGACCAAGGGCTAGCAATATTTGAAAAAGACTGGGGTGCAAAATAATAAACAGTCACTACTCTGAATCGGTTGACAAATTGGACGCTTGATAAGCGTAATTTGGAGCTTCTTGTGTAATGACTATATCATGAGCATGACTCTCTCTTAATCCTGATGCGGTAATAGTAACAAATTTACAATTTTTTTTCATCTCTTCTATATTCCTATTACCAGTATACCCCATTGCAGCTTGCAATCCGCCAATCAACTGATGGATTACTCCTGAAGCTGGACCTTTGAATGGAACTCTTCCTTCCACTCCTTGTGGAACTAATTTGAGTTTTGAATCTTTATCTTGAAAATAACGGCTAGCTGAACCTCGCTTCATTGCACTAATAGATCCCATTCCTCGATAGCCTTTATATGCTCTGCCCTTATACATGATAATCTCACCTGGGCTTTCGTCAGTGCCAGCAAAAATCGAACCAATCATCACAGAGTCAGCACCAGCTGCAATAGCTTTTGCAACATCTCCTGAGTATTTTACCCCACCATCAGCAATTAGTCTGACGTTTCTTGCTCTACACGCCTCTGCAACATTCTTGATTGCAGAGAATTGTGGCACACCAACACCTGTAACTATTCTGGTTGTACAGATTGATCCTGGTCCTATTCCGACCTTCACTGCATCAACACCCGCATCAATCAACGCTTCAGCAGCTTCCTTTGTTGCAATGTTTCCGCCAATTAATTGCGTATTAGGATACATCTTTTTTATTTCCCTAATGGTATTGATAACGTTTTCGGAATGACCGTGAGCAGTATCCACAACAACTACATCAACTTCTTCTCCGATCAAAGCTTCACATCTTTCTATACCATCTTTTTTACCAGTGCCAATTGCAGCGGCAACTCTAAGCCGTCCTTTACTGTCTTTACATGAATTTGGGTATCTATTGTATTTTTCAATGTCTTTAACCGTAATTAAACCTATACAACAAGAATTTTCATCTACGACCAAAAGCTTTTCTATTCTATTTTCATGCAACAATTTCATTGCTGAGGCACTATTCACTCCCTGCTCCCGCACTGTCACTAACTTATCTTTTGTCATCACTTCGGAAACTTTTACATTCATGTTCTGGTCTTCAATAAACCTCACATCTCGGTTAGTTAAAATTCCAACTAACTTGCGTTGATTGACTACAGGAATGCCAGAATAATTGTGCTCTCTCATTAATGAAATTGCTTCTGCAACTGTTTTATCCGGTGAAATCGTGATTGGGTTATACACGATCCAACTTTCATATTTTTTCACCCTTCTTACTTCTAAAACTTGTTCATCTATTGATAAATTCTTATGTATGCAACCTATCCCTCCATGTTGGGCAATAGCTATTGCAAAGCCCGATTCAGTAACAGTATCCATTGCAGAGGATATGAGAGGGATATTTAGTTCTATATTATTTGTTAAATAAGTTTTTGTATCTGCATCGCGAGGCAATATATTAGAATAGGCTGGCAAAAGAAGTATATCGTCAAACGAATAACAAGCTTCCATTTTTTTCATAGACTTTATTTAAAGCTTATACGCCAATTAATTAAATTGCAATAGGGCTTTTGCAAAATAAGCATTCTACATTATTTGCCAGCAAACAAAACTGCTCAATAGTTAAGTTTTCTGGACGTTCGTTTCCACTCAATTTAGCGTTTTCAAGGACAGTTTCAGCGTGGTTCGTTATATTTTGCAAGCTATTTCTCAGCATCTTTCTTCTTTGAGCAAAAACGGCACGTATTAATCTTATTAAGGTTTCCAAATTTACTGCAAACTTTGGGGTAGGCAAAGGATTTACTGTAATTACTGAAGAATGTACTTTTGGCCTTGGAAAAAACTCTTTAGGTTCAATATCAAATTCCTTTTTTATATCACATAGTAACTGGCTTAGCACTGATAAGGAACCATAATCTTTAGAATTGGGTCTTGCCGTAATGCGATCTGCTACCTCTTTTTGAAACATTAATGTCAAACTCGTAAAAAATTTTATATTATTTAACCACTTTAAAAATAACACTACTGAGATATTGTAAGGCAAGTTAGCAATAACTTTAACTGGGCGCTCTATCAGCTCTTCTTCTGTAACATGCAGTGCATCCGCTTCTATAATTCTATACTTTCCTTGATGCTCATTTAGCAGTTGGTCATGGTGTTTCACTAAATCTCTATCTTTTTCTATAGAAAGTAGAGACTTTGGATTATGCACCAATATTTCTCTTGTTAATGCACCATATCCAGGACCAATTTCAATGACATTAAAATTTTCCAGACTACCAGCTAAAGCGACGATTTTTTTTGTTATCTCACTCGATAAAATAAAATTTTGCCCTAGACTCTTTTTTGGCTTCAGTAAAAATTTTCTCATATTATTTTCATTATATAGTATTTTAAAAATCAGTTGACTAAAATCCATTGATAATTGTATATTATTAATGTGTTTATGCCGGCTTAGCTTAATTGGTAGAGCACCTGACTTGTAATCAGGAGGTTGTCAGTTCAAGTCCGACAGTCGGCACTCTCACTAATAAGTAAAGTTGATGTCCTTTTTAATAGTAGCAAATTGGAAAATGAATGGAATGCGTTCTTCATTTGTTGACTTTATAGGCAAACTTAACAACAAGAGCAACGAAATTACCTCTAAATTAGTAATTTGCCCTCCTTTTACATCATTTCCAAGCAGTATAGAGTTGAACAATAATATTAATATAGGAGCACAGACTTGCCATCATAAAAAGTTCGGTTCTTACACAGGTGAAATTAGCGCAGAAATGTTAAAAGAACTAGGGTGTACTTACGTAATACTTGGTCATTCTGAAAGGGCCAATGAAAAAGATAGTGAAATAAAACTTAAGTCGGAAATAGCAATAGAATCAGGCTTACACTCAATTATCTGTGTAGGTGAAAATTCAGAAGATTATAAGAATGAAAAAACAAAAGAAGTAATAGAATATCAATGCAAAAACCGCTTGCCAACACACGGTGAATATACCGTAGCATATGAGCCAATATGGGCAATAGGCACAGGTCATATGCCAAATAATGATGCAATTGCTGAGGTGATAGAGGTAATAAAATTGTGTACTGGTAAAAAACACATTATATATGGTGGTTCAGTCAGTTCAGAAAATATAGAAAATTTGTTAAATATTTCAAATTTATCAGGAGTTTTAATTGGTAGTGCAAGCTTAGATTTCGATCACTTTTATAAAATTATACAACAAGTTGAAAAAAAGTTTTCTCTTATCAATTCTAAAATCAGCAACTAAGAATCCTATGACAAATGACATCATTTCAGTGTCAAGCATATATCTGTACGAACATCTAGTAAAACGACATACTGACCTATAGCTAAAGTGACTTAGGTTTACCGATAATTTGAAAAACAGAAATTCGTCATTCCGCTACGTGTTAGCGGAATCTATGCTGAGATACCGCGGTGGTATGACGTAGGAAAACCTTTCTTGGGTTAGCTATAGCTAAAGTAATCTAGAAAATTAACGATATTTTATTCCCCGGTGAACGCTCTATTCTGTTTTCCAACTCTAGTTCTAAAAGAGCAATTAGAGCTATGTTGGTAGAAAGTCCGCTTGCTAATATAAGTTCATCTATATCAACAGGTACAGAGTTAATATGATCAACTATAACAGATTTTGCCTGTTGTGATTTTTCTTGTTTTTGGTTAACAGAATGGTGCTCAACATCAAATAGGTTTTTTTGCTGCGGAGGTAAACTAAACCTAATACTCTCTATTATGTCATCAGCGGATTCGATAAGCTTAGCACCGTTTTTAATTAAATAATTACTACCACTACAGCGTGAATCTAAAGGGAAACCAGAAACTGCAAACACCTCTCTCCCTTGATTTAAAGCAAAATCTGCTGTTATTAGAGAGCCAGAACGTTTCGATGCTTCAATCACTGCAACACCCAGCGATAGGCCAGATATAATTCGATTCCTTTGAGGAAAATATTGAGGCTTTGGTTTAGTAGCAAATGGAAGCTCAGTAATTACTAACCCACCGTTCCCAGTGATTTTTTTGTATAGATCAAAATTCTCTTTTGGATACACCACATCAATTCCGCTTGCTGTAACAGCAATAGTGGGATGATTTTTGTATATTACACTGTTTGCTGCAGTATCGATTCCTTTTGCAAGTCCAGAAACAATAACAAAACCAGCTTCGCTTAAATCAAGTGCCAACTTATTGGCAAAATTTCTTCCATTCATTGAAGAGTTACGCCCACCGATTATTGCAATTATCTCACGGCTTAATAATGATATATCACCAAACGCAGTTATTATAGGAGGACAACTAGAGATATTTCTTAAAAGATCAGGGTAATCTGGGTCACATGCGGGTATAATTTTAGCTCCAATTCTTTCTGCATTATTGATTTCTTCTCGTGCATCTTGAATGCCATACACCTTATTATTAGCCACCCTATTGAGATATTTTAGCACCTCATCTAGCGATCCATGTGTTCTTAGTATACTAAAAAATTTTATTGGTCCTATAGTTCTAGCCAAGCTTAACCATACTTCTAATTCTTTGTTGTTCAATTTATTTATCTTCATAAAAGGCTTGAATTTCTTATCAATTTAGTGTACCCAAGATAATGCAAATATACAGTGTTTTATGACGCATTTTGTTACAGATAAATGCATAAAATGTAAATATACGGACTGTGTGGAAGTATGTCCCGTTGACTGCTTCTATGAAGGTAAAAACATGCTCGTGATTAACCCAGATGAATGTATTGATTGCGGAGTGTGCATACCTGAGTGTCCAGTAGATGCAATTGTAACTGATGATTCCATAAAAGATATTTTAGAACTAGATGAAGAGTTGCTGAGCAGCGAACAAAAAACTTTCAAGTTATTTTACGATATAAATGTAGAATACTCACAAAAATGGCCAAACATCACAGCTAAAAAGCAACCTCTCTATACTGCAGAAGAGTATAAGGAAAAAAAGGATAAAACAACTTATTTTGATGAAAATTTAGAATAATATTAAAAAAAAGATTAAACTCCTTGCATAACCATATAAAAAACTAGCAACTCACTCTTCTTTGTCATTCCAGCGCGTGACGCACAATCGTACAAACATTGCAATTTGCAGGTGGCAGATGGTGTTATGCAAGTAGCTGACACTGGTTTCCATCTAAAAGGGTAGTGCCTCTATGATGTCATCCGAGTAGCTGACACTGGTTCCTTTATGACGGTGTCATCTCAGTCTGGGATCCAGGAATTTTATTAAGTATAAAAGTAGCCGTTTTATGTTAAAATACAACGTTTTGATGATTATGAAAAAGCTGGATTCCAGACTGGAATGACACCACCTGCAAATTGCAATGTCTGTACAGTTGTGCATAGGATAAAACTATAGAATTTTTCAAAGCGTTTTTTCTATTGAAGATAAGAGCATCTTTTATATATGCTATATAGTAAAACATAGAATGCTTATGGTTCCAACTATAGCAATTTTAAGTGGTGGATTTTCTTGCGAAAGAGAAATATCACTGATGAGTGGAAAAGCCGTAAAGAAGGCACTTGATAGCCTTTCATATAATGCAATAGAAATAGATGTTGACAGCAACATTGCTGAAAAGCTTAAAAAGATTAATCCGGGCCTTGCTTTTATAGCTCTGCATGGACCTTATGGTGAAGATGGCTGCATTCAAGGTTTATTGGAGATTTTAGGTATAAAATATACACACTCAGAAGTTATGGCTTCGGCTGTTGCTATGAATAAAGTGATGTCAAAGCATATATTTCGATCCCTTAGTATCGACACTCCAAAAGGTTATGTAATTAGCCGAGAAGATCTACTAAAAAATAATATTAAAATCGATTATCCGTACGTCTTAAAACCAATTAATGAAGGTTCTAGCATCGGAGTGCATATTGTTTTCTCACATGAGGATTATTTAAAACTGAAATTTAATGTCATTCCAGCGCGTGACCAGGCAGTATCTGGCTACTTGGATGACAAGGAAGGAGCTACTTCTGTGACAAAAGATTTGATGATCATAGAAGAATACATTCCAGGTGTAGAGTTACATACTGCTGTATTGCTAGATGAAGCAATTGGCACTATGGAAATACGACCAAAAAATAAATTCTATGATTATGAAGCAAAGTATACAGATGGATTTGCAGAACATATATTTCCTGCTGAAATTCCTGACAATATATATAAAATGACCTTGGAACACGCACTGAAAATTCATCAATTTTTAGGCTGTAAAACTATTTCCCGCTCAGATTTCCGTTATAATCCCAAAAATGACACTTTAAAAATGCTTGAGATTAATACACATCCTGGCTTTACTGAGTTATCGTTAGTGCCAGGAATTGCAAAATTGGCAAAAGGAATCAATTTTAATGAATTAGTTAAAATTATTATTGAAGATAGTTTGCAGCACAAAAATATTAGGGATTTAAGTCATGTTGAGCAGTATTACTAGAAGCCAAAGGAGTTTTTTGCGTAAGTGTGCCTTGGTTATTATCACAGCACTTTTTCTTACGCTAATGCTCTACAGCTCACTTGATAAAATAATAAATCGATTTAATTACTACTTTACTTGGTATAATGACTGCCTATCTAGTTTATTACTCAGTAGTGGATTTTCAATCGACGAAGTAGTCGTAAGCGGCAACAAATTTACAAACAAAAAGGACATTCTAAGTTTGGTAGATAGAACGCAACCTATCCTGTATATATCACTTTCAAAACTTGCCGGTAACATACAATCCGTAAGCAGATGGATAAAATACGTAAGAATTCACAGGATTTTGCCCAATACCCTACATATTAATATAGATGAGCGTAAACCGTTTGCTCTCTGGAAAGATAATAACAAAACCTCGGTAATTGATTTCGAAGGTAAAGTGATCGTAGATAACTATCCAGTAGATGATCTTGTTGTAATTACAGGACAAAACTCGTTATCAAACCTAGAATTTGTTAGAGATGTGTTAGAGAGTAAAACTCAATTAAGTGACCACATTTCTTCTTTTGCTTATATAGGGAATAGAAGATGGAATATCATACTTGATAACGATTCCACAGTGAAACTGCCTGAAGATAACCCTTCTAGTGCATGGGACTATTTAAACCACTTGCACAATACAACTGATTTTACTTTCAGCGATTGGAGTATTATTGATATGCGTATTACTGATAAAATTTTTGTGAAGAGGTGATCTGGTGTCATCCAAGTAGCCTCCTCTTCCTGTCATCCCAGTAGCCCCTTTCTTGTCATCTAAGTAGCCTCCTTCTCCTGTCATCCCAGTGCCCAGACACTGGGATCCAGGAAACTTAACTTTAAATAAGTAGCTGCATAATAAAGACTAGATTCCAGCGTCACGCGCTGGAATGACACCTGTAGCCCTACGTCATACCGCGATTTATTCGCGGTATCTCTTAACATAGATCCCGCTGCGGGATGACGGTTGTCGTTTAGCTA
>NZ_JAPQLL010000033.1:0-8011 GCF_028981865.1 Wolbachia endosymbiont of Drosophila nikananu
GCTTGCTGGTTTTGGTTGCTGGAAATGGTTGCGTTGTTTAAATTTATTAATGTTGTATACTACTAAATTAATAGCTGTTCATTTAAGAACCTCCTTCAACTTTACCCAACTCGACACATATACTTTTTGAAACATTGCTACAAGTAGAAAAAAACAGGTTACCCACCTTAACTTCTTTAAATTTGCTCACAATCTCTACTTGATGCATAAGGTTTTTGTTACACTCCTTTCATCTACCGATTACCTCTACCTACCGCCTTTACCTTTGCTAAGGTCAGAAACACACTAGCTTCAGGACTTTCTAAGCTCGACTGTGGCAGGCCACCAAAATTACTGGAATCACTAACACTAAGCGATATAGGTGCTTCTACTGGTCCACACCCTCCTCCCACTCTGTGATATCCTAATTCTAGATAAGTACGTAATAATGGATCAATTTGTTCTCTATTTTGAATGTATGCTTGCAATTGCACATCTTGAAATCCCGGATCATTCCTGAATAATTGTGAAATGCCCACTCTTATGTTCTGAAAGTAATTTCTATCTCTGTTTGGGTGGTTTCTTTCGAGAAAGTCACGCATAATATTTACAACATTCTGAACTTGTTCTCCAGGATTTTCATTTAGGACTCGATTAATATCCTTAGCATTTTCTAATGCCCATAAACCACAATTCCAACCATCTGTTTGCTGACGAACAGAAACATTATTAATCCTGATATTATTTCCTAAGTTATTTTGAATGATATCGGTAATACCACCTGGAACAGCAGTAGCAGTTGAATCAGCATAGTACCCAACATAGTTCCCATTTTGACGTTCAATCACTAGTGTAACCCAATGAGTATTATTTAAAGTAATGATTAAAGTTAAACGCTGTTGTTCTTCATTTTCCCTAAATTGATTTAATACTCTAACAATGTGCTCGTTACCGTCATTCCTTGCCAAATTAGCTGCTTCAAAAGTGTGATTACCTTCAGTACGAAGCTGATATTGCAATCTTCCAGCATGAGCTATATCAATTTGTTGAAGCCAGTAATCATAATGTCCATTTCTCGTTGCAAATTCTAGTGTAAGTAGATCATTTACTTCTATCCCTTGATTTCCAAGAATATCTCTTATTTGTCTTCTTATTCCTTGTGCTGTAGGAATGGCATTATCACCTCCCATTATTCTTGACCTTAGTATTTCTAGGAGTTGTTGTATACTACCTTCGAAGGTAGTAATACTAACACATCGATTATCACCTAGATCAAACGGTAAAATCTGGTTCCGTCCGGGATTTTCTCGAATATAATTTATTAAATTTTCACGAGTCTGATCTGATAATAGACCCTCTGGTGGATTTTCATCAATAACACTTTCAGGGCCCACTAGTCCTCCTGATCTTAAGTCACGACCACCACGATCAAGTTTATGTACATACTCTTCTCTTCCTATTCCTTCTGGAATAGATATCAGACCTTCTACTCTCCCTGCACCTGCATTAAATATAAGAGGAAATAAAACCGCCTCATTTCCAGAAGTAATAAGCAAATATCCTCTTTGCTTGTTCATAAGTTCTTTTATTCGATCTTTTGCGTTATTCTCCTTTTGTGCTACTTCTTCTACATTACCAGCAAATCTTAATATATATCCAATTGGATGAGTATCTAGATCATTCTCTGTAGGTTGTCTTAATAATAAAAGGTCTAATGTCTGTTCTGTAATTCTTGTGAGTATTACCCTTTCTCCTTCTTCTTCCTGCCCCCTTTTCAAACTATATGTTTGACCAACTTTATACATAGCAAGCACTTTATAAGGATTATCACTAGCATAAAATGTACCATGTAGTATAGAACGAAACTTACCCTCACTATTAACATTTATTGCGTCCCTAAGTGGCATCAATATTCCAGAGATCTCTTGAAATAGTTCTCTATGCTGACCTACATTTTTCCAGCCATCGTTCATAACCCTTTCTGAAATACCATGTACATTTTCAACATTAGGCACTTGTATAAGATCACCAGCAAGAAAATTATTTGCATTATTATTTTGGTAATCGTGATATAAACCAAGGTCATTTGGTTGATCAATATCTAGCTCAAATTGGTCATTAAGTGTGCATGAAACTTCCCATATATGAACATTATTTCTATTAACATTAAGAGCTTGTAAATCGATAGCTTCTTGCTGTTGCGCATCGTGAGCTCTAATATGAAGTGTAACTATATTATAACCCTGAGCATAAAAGACCATAGTTAAAGTATGTCTTCTTAAATCTCCATCACCGTATCTAAATATATACTTTCTTACACGTACTCGATCTTCTCCTTCTTCCAGCTCTAAATACTCTCTAGCAAAAGCACTACTCCCAAAAGTAAAACCAGTTATACAATCAAATATTCTGTTATAATTCTCTGCATTTCTTGGTATTTCAGCAGGAAGATGTTGAAGTAAGAAATCTCTAATATTTTCTCTAATTTCTTCATTCTCCAAACACTCAAATAATCTTTGTACTAAAGGAAATCTATCCTGTTGAAGCCCTACCGTATCAACCCTAAAAGGAATTCGATTTAAATCAAAATTTAATCCAAAACAAACAGTATGCTCTGATGTGGTATGAATAGGTATAAATGAAGAAACATATAATCTTTTAGCGTGACCTCTGGCACAGTCTAATGCGGTACTGGACAATGTTGCTCCTGTAGCAATATTAATGACAATAGGAACATTTCCTCTTTCTTCTTGATGACGTACAAGAAAAGCAACATGTGAGTTTCTAGGAGATAAGTCAAGATCGATGCCTATTGTGTAGCGATGACTAAAATTTGCTAAGAAACCTAATAAAAACCCGTAACTCTCAAACTTTTGACTGCGATTTTGAATGTCATTTTGTAGGCTGCCTAGGTAATTACGATAGATTCGAGTTATGTATGGCAAAATTCCTTCATTTATTCCACGTTCTACATTTATTCTTTGGTTACTTGCTAGCACTTCCATAAAATTGAAAATCCCTTGCTGACCTGGTGCAGCTTGCACAAAATTGACCAAATGACCAAGCTGTACTCTCTGATCTTGATTGAGTCGTATACTTCCTATTTCCTTAACTGTCAACACACTGCGTGGCGCAGGCGCATTAATCCCCCTAAGCCTATTGCGTTCTATATGCCTCAGAAGGCTAATCTCAGACGCTGAATATTTAGCAAATCTATCTCTACCTTGAGAATCTTTTTCACGAATCACCTCGAATACTGTTGCAATTGCCTCTCCCTGACTCCTGCCTTTCCCATGCATACATACTTTGTACTGCTCAAAACTTAGGTCTTCTTCCCTTAAACCTTGATTTTGCTGTATAATTTCTTGTACTAGAGAATCTTTCTCCCTTTCACTAAATCTTAACCCATCACTATTAGGACGATCAGAAATGCTGTAACACCTGACAACTTGCTGTCCGTCACGATTACGAGTTAAAATAACAACTTTTAGGTTTCCTGTATTTCTATTTCTACCACCTGTATCAATACCATGATTATCAAAACGAAAATAGACTTTCTCATCTGTATTCAAAATGCCTGCATCATGAGCAGTAGCAAACATACTAAAAAAGAATACAGGAAGGAAACGTCCTGTACCTACATGATACAAGAAAGATGGACATTGATCTAAAAAGGATTCAAACTCTTGTCTAAAACCATCAAGATCTCCATCCACTAAACTCCTAATAAGCCCATCACCATTACTCATACAAAATACCCCTTATTTACTACGACCAGAAATACCAAGAGTTCATAAGTGGATTACTTATTACCACTAAGCGTAAAGATGCTTTTTTTCTTATAAGAAGAAACACCACTTACACTAGGAGTTCCAAGCTCAGACTGCGGACTATCATCAACTGGCAAAGTTGTTTTCTTACTGCCATGAGCTTTAGATCGTGTCCGTAAATCATACCTAGGACCATCACCTCCAGGAGGTAAAGTTGTTTTCTCTAACTCAGAAAGCAATTCTTTCGCCAAATCATCGTAGTTTATACTTTCTTCCATTCCTTCTCTACCACATAATCTAAGGTTTTCTACCATGACTTCTTTAAAAAGTTCAAACTTTTCAGGAAAGCAACTTTTAGCAAATGATATTATATCTAATATTTCTTCTTTCTCTATTTCCCTATCGGACTTACAAACATCTTCTTTAAAAAGTTCAAACTTTTCAGGAAAGCAACTTTTAGTAAATGATATTATATCTAATATTTTTTCTTTCTCTATTTCCCTATCGGGCTTACAAATATCTTCTCGTTTCCAATTAATGATTAATCCCCCAAGTACACTCTTTATAGGAACTGTATAATTAGAAGTATTAACAGAGGTCTCTCTGTATTCAGTAAAGCGTTCACATTTCCAAATCTTCATAATAAGAGATCTAGCTTGAACACTTGACTCAGGATTTTTCAACATTACATTTGAAAGTGAGTAAAGGAGGAGGTCATACTCATCTTGTGAGAATATTTTCTCTGAATGATCTCCACGTTCTGAAACGCCTTTATAACACCAGCACTGTACCAAATCATGAACCGTATCAAAAAAACATGACTCTATTAATTCAGCAAGAAGGGAATATACTCCCTTATCTTTCTGCAGCAATTTCTGTAAAAGAGTATCTTTATCACCTATATTCCTTACACAAAAATCTAAAATAGGAGCGTCTTTCTCAACAGATTGAGGACGAGAAAGAGCAAGAATAGCTTCTGTAAGCTTCTTTTCCTTATCTTCTTCTTTTAAATGATTATAAAAATACTCTACCCCTTCACTCCACTTAAGTTTTACAGCACTGTCAAAACCTTCTACTGCATCATACTGCTTTAATTCCCCAGATTCTCTATCGATCCAGAAATCAAATACAGGACCTTTCCTTCGAATGCCACCCAAAAGCGAGTTTCGTATGTACTCATCAGTTATAGGATTACCTCTACTATCAAGTTCATCAGAAGAAAATCCATTTTTGTAGGATTCAAATGCTTTTTGAAAGAGTGGATGAATTTTATCTACTACACAGTAACTACAAGCCATCTCATATTTGCGAAGTGGATTATCGATTTCCTCTATTTTTTCTTCAGTAAACCTTTGACCTAAAGCAGCATTATCCAACCTTACACCTGACCAGCAACCTTCATCTTGGAATACATTGTGCAAGAACTTCAGCTTATCACCCTTAAAGTATTTTATGTGCTCCATAAAGTTATCCTGAAGGACTCCCACCCATCTCTTGATAGCTGACTTCCTCCCAGCAGCAACTGTTGGATCTGGATATTCAATAGCTTCCTGTAATTTTTTGGACATCGTAGCCCGAAGCTCTTCCTGTGTTGGCATTAACCCCTCTTGTTAAGTATTTATATAAAAAAGGTATTGTACAGACATTAGAATGGATTGCAATATTAAAATTACTAGAATAGAGGGTTTAATAAAAAAACGTTATGGCTAAAACTTCTTTTCTTGAATTTTCTTAATATAATCAACAGAAAACCCTGTTATTTCAGCAATAACATCAATAGAAACACCCGCCTTAAGTGAATTCTTTGCCACAGCAATTTTAGCCTGTTGTTCGCCCTCTTCCCTACCTTCCGCTCTGCCTTTTTGATGACCGATGAGGATGCCTTCTAGTCTGCCTTTTTCAGTAGCATCATCGAGTTTTTGAGCGAGGACAGCATGTTCATCAAGAATACGCTTTATCTCTTGTTCGTAGGCTATAAATTCTTTTTCTGACCAGTTGAATCTATTTAGCTCTTCATATGCTTTTTTGATTATTAAATCACTTCCTATTATCTTTTCTAGCTCTTCTTCACTAGTTTCATCTGCATATCGAAAAAAGTAAACCCATTTTTCAACTATGTTTGAAAGCTGATCCTGTTTGGTTTTTGGAAATTTTGGCAGTTCAATAAATATAAAATAAAAGTCTTTTAGATCATGTTCGTTAGTATCTTCGTCTCGAATAGTATGCTTTGATTTATACTCAGCCTTATCTGGAAACAGGATACAATCTGCTATAGCAATAAAGATAATCTCTTTAAGGTCATGATATTGATCACCTTTGTCAGCCTGTCTTGAGTACGCTTTAGCAGCATAATATTGGGCACGTTTCTCAAAGCCTTTTGTTTTAGCGACCTGCATTTCGACTATCACTTGCAGCCCATTTTCATCTCTACAAAGAACATCAACAATACTTTGTTTTTTAGAAGCAATCTCAGGGTCTTGAATAGTACTTAAAAACTCTATATCCTTTATTTCATTTTTATCAGTGAAGCCAAGGATATCATTGAGGAAGTGAATAAGAATATCTTTATTTTTTTCAGTACCAAAGATACGGCGAAAAGATATATCATTTTTGGGATCAAGGAACTTTGAAAGAGCCATAAGAAATCAACCTAAAAAGCATTAATAATTATACACAATTCTGAAGGAATGTTCAAGTTTTTTATTTTTTTAAGTTTTAAACGGCTGTCAGAGATCATCTTAGAATAGCATTCTCTATTTACGTCCTTTTATCAACCCTGCTGTAAAGCACCTTAAAAGACCAGGAAATGGATGCCATGAGTTTGGTGGTCTCAAACATACCTATTTTAGGTGTGAACTTTTAAAACTTACCATTTTAGTGACCTTACCCAGAAAAAGTAGAGAAGACGTTTTTGAAGTAAAATGAACGTTTTTTCAAAGAGGTATGATATGACAAAAAGAAGAGAATATACAACAAGACTGGTAAAAGAAACAGGTCAACCATCAGCAGAAATAGCAAGAGATTTGGGTATATTTATTAAGTAAGTGGGTAAGAAAATATAATGAGAAAATGTCTGGGACAGATGCATTTCCAGGTAAAGGAAAGTTAGCACCTTATGATAAAGAAAGGTTTGATTTAAAGAAAGAATTAGCAAAAGTAACTAGAGAAAGAGACATTTAAAAAAAAGCCCTGGCCAACCAAAAGGAGTAAAATATTCTTTTATAAAAGAGCATAAAAACTGCTATAAAATACAGGAGTTATGCAGGTTTTTAAACGTATCTGCTTGTGGTATGGATTACTAAAGACTTGCTGCAAAATAGTGTAAAAGATGGTAAAGTATGAAAAAGAGAAATAAAAAGTGAGGGAAAATGAGTCTGAATTACCATAAAGTAAGTAAACACCCGAGAAATTTTCGAGATGTAACGGGATTGAAAATAGAAGAATTCGAAAAAATCTTGGAAAAAGTCCGTCCAGAGTGGGAAAAGCTTGAAAGACAGAAAAAGCGCCACGGAAGAATTGCTAATTTACCGACACTGGAAGATAAAATGTTGTGCGTAATTTTGTATTATCGGACCTACATAACCCACAGATTTTTAGGCTGCCTTTTCAACTTACATAATGCGAATATTTGCCGACTTTTGAAGAAAATGGAGCCACTGTTGGCAAAAAAAATTACTATAAAAAAGGACAGAACCCTAACGCCAGAGAGGATTTTGAAGATACTGGCAGATGTTACAGAGCAGCAGATACAGCAGCCAAAAGAAAGCAGAAAACGGAAGAAAAGTTACTCTGGCAAGAAAAAAGTGCACACGATGAAAACAGAAATTGTGATCGAAGAAAGAGGGCAAATTTTATCGGTTTCAAGATCTCACCGTGGGAGAATTCACGATTTTCGGATAAGAAAACAGGAGAAATTGCTGCCTACAGACAGTATAAAGCATGCCGATTCTGGCTATCAGGGATGGAAAAATTGCAAAGTAACGTTGTGATACCATACAAAAAATACCGAAAGAAGCCACTAACTGAGGAGCAAAAGGAGCACAACCGAGAGTTGGCATCATTTAGGATGAGGGTCGAAAATAAGATACGAGAATTGAAAATATTCAAGATTTTGTCGCACGTTTACCGTAACTTTCAGAAAAAATATAACATGAGATTTAATATTATTGAAGGTTTGGTGAATTTGAGGCATGGGTTTTAGCCTGCTGCTATTTTAGCCTAATTCACCCTGAAATTAGTATATACCTTTTCGCAGCAGGTCT
>NZ_JAPQLL010000034.1:0-9095 GCF_028981865.1 Wolbachia endosymbiont of Drosophila nikananu
TGGTCAGAAAAAGAATTTATAGCCTACGAACAAGAGATAAAGCGTATTCTTGATGAACATGCTGTCCTCGCTCAAAAACTCGATGATGCTACTGAAAAAGGCAGACTAGAAGGCATCCTCATCGGTCATCAAAAAGGCAGAGCGGAAGGTAGGGAAGAGGGCGAACAACAGGCTAAAATTGCTGTGGCAAAGAATTCACTTAAGGCGGGTGTTTCTATTGATGTTATTGCTGAAATAACAGGGTTTTCTGTTGATTATATTAAGAAAATTCAAGAAAAGAAGTTTTAGCCATAACGTTTTTTTATTAAACCCTCTATTCTAGTAATTTTAATATTGCAATCCATTCTAATGTCTGTACAATACCTTTTTTATATAAATACTTAACAAGAGGGGTTAATGCCAACACAGGAAGAGCTTCGGGCTACGATGTCCAAAAAATTACAGGAAGCTATTGAATATCCAGATCCAACAGTTGCTGCTGGGAGGAAGTCAGCTATCAAGAGATGGGTGGGAGTCCTTCAGGATAACTTTATGGAGCACATAAAATACTTTAAGGGTGATAAGCTGAAGTTCTTGCACAATGTATTCCAAGATGAAGGTTGCTGGTCAGGTGTAAGGTTGGATAATGCTGCTTTAGGTCAAAGGTTTACTGAAGAAAAAATAGAGGAAATCGATAATCCACTTCGCAAATATGAGATGGCTTGTAGTTACTGTGTAGTAGATAAAATTCATCCACTCTTTCAAAAAGCATTTGAATCCTACAAAAATGGATTTTCTTCTGATGAACTTGATAGTAGAGGTAATCCTATAACTGATGAGTACATACGAAACTCGCTTTTGGGTGGCATTCGAAGGAAAGGTCCTGTATTTGATTTCTGGATCGATAGAGAATCTGGGGAATTAAAGCAGTATGATGCAGTAGAAGGTTTTGACAGTGCTGTAAAACTTAAGTGGAGTGAAGGGGTAGAGTATTTTTATAATCATTTAAAAGAAGAAGATAAGGAAAAGAAGCTTACAGAAGCTATTCTTGCTCTTTCTCGTCCTCAATCTGTTGAGAAAGACGCTCCTATTTTAGATTTTTGTGTAAGGAATATAGGTGATAAAGATACTCTTTTACAGAAATTGCTGCAGAAAGATAAGGGAGTATATTCCCTTCTTGCTGAATTAATAGAGTCATGTTTTTTTGATACGGTTCATGATTTGGTACAGTGCTGGTGTTATAAAGGCGTTTCAGAACGTGGAGATCATTCAGAGAAAATATTCTCACAAGATGAGTATGACCTCCTCCTTTACTCACTTTCAAATGTAATGTTGAAAAATCCTGAGTCAAGTGTTCAAGCTAGATCTCTTATTATGAAGATTTGGAAATGTGAACGCTTTACTGAATACAGAGAGACCTCTGTTAATACTTCTAATTATACAGTTCCTATAAAGAGTGTACTTGGGGGATTAATCATTAATTGGAAACGAGAAGATATTTGTAAGCCCGATAGGGAAATAGAGAAAGAAAAAATATTAGATATAATATCATTTACTAAAAGTTGCTTTCCTGAAAAGTTTGAACTTTTTAAAGAAGATGTTTGTAAGTCCGATAGGGAAATAGAGAAAGAAGAAATATTAGATATAATATCATTTGCTAAAAGTTGCTTTCCTGAAAAGTTTGAACTTTTTAAAGAAGTCATGGTAGAAAACCTTAGATTATGTGGTAGAGAAGGAATGGAAGAAAGTATAAACTACGATGATTTGGCGAAAGAATTGCTTTCTGAGTTAGAGAAAACAACTTTACCTCCTGGAGGTGATGGTCCTAGGTATGATTTACGGACACGATCTAAAGCTCATGGCAGTAAGAAAACAACTTTGCCAGTTGATGATAGTCCGCAGTCTGAGCTTGGAACTCCTAGTGTAAGTGGTGTTTCTTCTTATAAGAAAAAAAGCATCTTTACGCTTAGTGGTAATAAGTAATCCACTTATGAACTCTTGGTATTTCTGGTCGTAGTAAATAAGGGGTATTTTGTATGAGTAATGGTGATGGGCTTATTAGGAGTTTAGTGGATGGAGATCTTGATGGTTTTAGACAAGAGTTTGAATCCTTTTTAGATCAATGTCCATCTTTCTTGTATCATGTAGGTACAGGACGTTTCCTTCCTGTATTCTTTTTTAGTATGTTTGCTACTGCTCATGATGCAGGCATTTTGAATACAGATGAGAAAGTCTATTTTCGTTTTGATAATCATGGTATTGATACAGGTGGTAGAAATAGAAATACAGGAAACCTAAAAGTTGTTATTTTAACTCGTAATCGTGACGGACAGCAAGTTGTCAGGTGTTACAGCATTTCTGATCGTCCTAATAGTGATGGGTTAAGATTTAGTGAAAGGGAGAAAGATTCTCTAGTACAAGAAATTATACAGCAAAATCAAGGTTTAAGGGAAGAAGACCTAAGTTTTGAGCAGTACAAAGTATGTATGCATGGGAAAGGCAGGAGTCAGGGAGAGGCAATTGCAACAGTATTCGAGGTGATTCGTGAAAAAGATTCTCAAGGTAGAGATAGATTTGCTAAATATTCAGCGTCTGAGATTAGCCTTCTGAGGCATATAGAACGCAATAGGCTTAGGGGGATTAATGCGCCTGCGCCACGCAGTGTGTTGACAGTTAAGGAAATAGGAAGTATACGACTCAATCAAGATCAGAGAGTACAGCTTGGTCATTTGGTCAATTTTGTGCAAGCTGCACCAGGTCAGCAAGGGATTTTCAATTTTATGGAAGTGCTAGCAAGTAACCAAAGAATAAATGTAGAACGTGGAATAAATGAAGGAATTTTGCCATACATAACTCGAATCTATCGTAATTACCTAGGCAGCCTACAAAATGACATTCAAAATCGCAGTCAAAAGTTTGAGAGTTACGGGTTTTTATTAGGTTTCTTAGCAAATTTTAGTCATCGCTACACAATAGGCATCGATCTTGACTTATCTCCTAGAAACTCACATGTTGCTTTTCTTGTACGTCATCAAGAAGAAAGAGGAAATGTTCCTATTGTCATTAATATTGCTACAGGAGCAACATTGTCCAGTACCGCATTAGACTGTGCCAGAGGTCACGCTAAAAGATTATATGTTTCTTCATTTATACCTATTCATACCACATCAGAGCATACTGTTTGTTTTGGATTAAATTTTGATTTAAATCGAATTCCTTTTAGGGTTGATACGGTAGGGCTTCAACAGGATAGATTTCCTTTAGTACAAAGATTATTTGAGTGTTTGGAGAATGAAGAAATTAGAGAAAATATTAGAGATTTCTTACTTCAACATCTTCCTGCTGAAATACCAAGAAATGCAGAGAATTATAACAGAATATTTGATTGTATAACTGGTTTTACTTTTGGGAGTAGTGCTTTTGCTAGAGAGTATTTAGAGCTGGAAGAAGGAGAAGATCGAGTACGTGTAAGAAAGTATATATTTAGATACGGTGATGGAGATTTAAGAAGACATACTTTAACTATGGTCTTTTATGCTCAGGGTTATAATATAGTTACACTTCATATTAGAGCTCACGATGCGCAACAGCAAGAAGCTATCGATTTACAAGCTCTTAATGTTAATAGAAATAATGTTCATATATGGGAAGTTTCATGCACACTTAATGACCAATTTGAGCTAGATATTGATCAACCAAATGACCTTGGTTTATATCACGATTACCAAAATAATAATGCAAATAATTTTCTTGCTGGTGATCTTATACAAGTGCCTAATGTTGAAAATGTACATGGTATTTCAGAAAGGGTTATGAACGATGGCTGGAAAAATGTAGGTCAGCATAGAGAACTATTTCAAGAGATCTCTGGAATATTGATGCCACTTAGGGACGCAATAAATGTTAATAGTGAGGGTAAGTTTCGTTCTATACTACATGGTACATTTTATGCTAGTGATAATCCTTATAAAGTGCTTGCTATGTATAAAGTTGGTCAAACATATAGTTTGAAAAGGGGGCAGGAAGAAGAAGGAGAAAGGGTAATACTCACAAGAATTACAGAACAGACATTAGACCTTTTATTATTAAGACAACCTACAGAGAATGATCTAGATACTCATCCAATTGGATATATATTAAGATTTGCTGGTAATGTAGAAGAAGTAGCACAAAAGGAGAATAACGCAAAAGATCGAATAAAAGAACTTATGAACAAGCAAAGAGGATATTTGCTTATTACTTCTGGAAATGAGGCGGTTTTATTTCCTCTTATATTTAATGCAGGTGCAGGGAGAGTAGAAGGTCTGATATCTATTCCAGAAGGAATAGGAAGAGAAGAGTATGTACATAAACTTGATCGTGGTGGTCGTGACTTAAGATCAGGAGGACTAGTGGGCCCTGAAAGTGTTATTGATGAAAATCCACCAGAGGGTCTATTATCAGATCAGACTCGTGAAAATTTAATAAATTATATTCGAGAAAATCCCGGACGGAACCAGATTTTACCGTTTGATCTAGGTGATAATCGATGTGTTAGTATTACTACCTTCGAAGGTAGTATACAACAACTCCTAGAAATACTAAGGTCAAGAATAATGGGAGGTGATAATGCCATTCCTACAGCACAAGGAATAAGAAGACAAATAAGAGATATTCTTGGAAATCAAGGGATAGAAGTAAATGATCTACTTACACTAGAATTTGCAACGAGAAATGGACATTATGATTACTGGCTTCAACAAATTGATATAGCTCATGCTGGAAGATTGCAATATCAGCTTCGTACTGAAGGTAATCACACTTTTGAAGCAGCTAATTTGGCAAGGAATGACGGTAACGAGCACATTGTTAGAGTATTAAATCAATTTAGGGAAAATGAAGAACAACAGCGTTTAACTTTAATCATTACTTTAAATAATACTCATTGGGTTACACTAGTGATTGAACGTCAAAATGGGAACTATGTTGGGTACTATGCTGATTCAACTGCTACTGCTGTTCCAGGTGGTATTACCGATATCATTCAAAATAACTTAGGAAATAATATCAGGATTAATAATGTTTCTGTTCGTCAGCAAACAGATGGTTGGAATTGTGGTTTATGGGCATTAGAAAATGCTAAGGATATTAATCGAGTCCTAAATGAAAATCCTGGAGAACAAGTTCAGAATGTTGTAAATATTATGCGTGACTTTCTCGAAAGAAACCACCCAAACAGAGATAGAAATTACTTTCAGAACATAAGAGTGGGCATTTCACAATTATTCAGGAATGATCCGGGATTTCAAGATGTGCAATTGCAAGCATACATTCAAAATAGAGAACAAATTGATCCATTATTACGTACTTATCTAGAATTAGGATATCACAGAGTGGGAGGAGGGTGTGGACCAGTAGAAGCACCTATATCGCTTAGTGTTAGTGATTCCAGTAATTTTGGTGGCCTGCCACAGTCGAGCTTAGAAAGTCCTGAAGCTAGTGTGTTTCTGACCTTAGCAAAGGTAAAGGCGGTAGGTAGAGGTAATCGGTAGATGAAAGGAGTGTAACAAAAACCTTATGCATCAAGTAGAGATTGTGAGCAAATTTAAAGAAGTTAAGGTGGGTAACCTGTTTTTTTCTACTTGTAGCAATGTTTCAAAAAGTATATGTGTCGAGTTGGGTAAAGTTGAAGGAGGTTCTTAAATGAACAGCTATTAATTTAGTAGTATACAACATTAATAAATTTAAACAACGCAACCATTTCCAGCAACCAAAACCAGCAAGCGTAAGAAGAGTTTTTCTTGGAATCGCGAGGTCTGAAACTACCTTCTGTCACCCAAATAGATGATTATCAGAAGAATCCTCATCAGGTTGTAGACCTGTCTTTTTTTCATTTAATGAATCGACTTTAAGCAAAGCATCGGTTTGTGATGTAAATTCTTCCTCGTTAAACCCAAACAACCATGAAAAAAACCCACTGAAAAATGATATAATTAATGAAAAAGGTTTTGTAACTATACTAAATAAACTACTAAAAAAAGAGCTCGGCTGTTCTTCTTCTCCTGTACTCCCATTATCATTTGGCTGTTGCGTACCAGCATCTTTCTGTAGACCTTCTGCATTACCTGAAGAGCTCGGCTGTTCTTCTGTTTGTGTGGGCTCTTTAGAAGTAGGCTCCACACTTGTTCCTTCTCCTATACTCTCTTTTTATTATCATCTGGTTGGTGTTCTTCCTCTTCTGAATTTCCTTTAATACCTGGATGTAATGGAACATTATCTCCTTGCCCTTCCTTATCTGTCGATGATTCATCCCCATCAGGTTTTTCTGCATTTTTTAATATAGTTCTTATGTCCTCATCAGCAGTTAAATCGATAGGAGTCTTCCCATAGTTATTTACCACATCGCTCTTTGCCCCATGATTTAATAAAACTTCTACTACATCTTTCTTGTTGTTTAGAGCAGCTACATGTAAAGGAGTACTGCCATGTTTATTTCTTGCATTAACATCTACTTTATTACTATTTAATAGAAGTGTTACTAACTCTCTATTGCAATTTTTAACAGCCAAATGTAAAGGAGTACGTTCATATTCATTTTTTACGTTAACATCTGCTCCTGCTTCTATTAGACTGGTTACTTCCTGAATATCACATTCTTTAGCAGCCTTAAGTAAAGCAGCATTTCTTAATAGAGCTTTTATTTCTTCGTTAGTAGTTAAACTGAAAGGAGTATCTCCATGGTGATCTTCTACGCTAATATCTGCTCTATTACTTAACAGAACTTTTACTAACTCTGCGTGATTTTCTTTAGCAGCCAAGTGTAAAGGAGCCTTTCCATTTTTATCTTGTGCATTAACGTTAACTTTTGTCTCTAATAGAATTTGTGTTACCTCTATACTGCCTGCGTTGACAGCCCAATGTAAAGGAATCCTTCCATAGTCATCTTTTGCGTTAACATCTGCTCCTGCTTTTATTAAAGCATTTGCTACACCCTCATTACGTTCTATGGCAGTCCAATGTAAAGGTGTTCTTCCATCTTGATCTTTTATGTTAATATCTGCTCCTGCCTTTATTAAAGCATTTGCTATATCCTTATTGTGTTTTTTGGCAGTATAATGTAAAGGAGTCATTCCATTTTGATCTATTACATTAACGTTTACTCCCCCATTTATTAAATCGTCTATTTCCTTAACCTTAACATCTTTAATAGCTAAACACAAATCTTCTATTTCATTTTGTGTTTTTGTCAGAGCAATCATCAATGTAGTGTGACTTCCTTTGTGATCTCTATAATGAGCAAGATCTAAAGGAGTCTTTCCTGAACTATCTTTTGCATAAACATTAATTCCTCTTGCTTTTAGTAGAGCATCTACTGCTTTTTCATTATTCTTTTCAACAGCTAAATGTAAAGGAGTCTGTCCATCTTTATTTTTCTCGTTAACATTGATTCCATCATTTATTAGGTTCCTTACTTTATCAATTTCAGCATTTTCAATAGCTATAAATAAATCAGCATTGCTCATTCCATACTTCTAAGAAACTTCCTTAACTAGCTCCTCTTGTTGCACTAAAGTATAGCCAAATTCTCGTGCCTTTTTGATCAAATTTTTTACAGCTCTCTCCTTATATCGTGTTTCATAGTATTCCATTCCTTTTTCTACATATTCTTGTCCGTATTTGAGCATACTATAAAATATGCATGCTATTTTTCTTGCAGTAGCTGTTATTGCTTTTGGTGCTCCTAATCGTTTTTTTAATCTCCTGTAGTATGCACCCAATGAACTTTTACTATTTCCTACAGAATTAGCAGCCATTCGAAATGCATTCGCAGCACGATTAATGACTTTACGCGTTCTTGTGCTAAACACTTTTTCTCCTGTAATTTTATTGGCAGGGCTGAGTCCTAACCACGATGAAAAGTGTTTTTCTGTTGACCATTTATTATGGTTTATACCAGTTTCTGAAATTATAGTCTGTATACTTAGTATATCAAGCCCTGGAACTTTAGTAAAATCCATACCAGTTATTCGGTGCAGTTCCTCGTGCAAAGCAAAGTCAGGCTTACTTTTTCTGTGCTTATTCTTTTCCTTACTCAACTGTTTACTTTCGTTAGATTTTGTTTCAAACGTTTTGTAATAGACCTCAATATTTCTATCACATTCTGCTATTTTTTCTTGATAAATATTATATAGTTCAAATTCTTGCTTTAGCGTGAATACATGTTCCTCTCTATAATCGCCAGCTAACGCTTTTGCTATAGTAGACTGATCATTTTTTATTCGTGCATCCCTGAATTGAGCCAATTTCCCAGAATCTCTTTCGCCTTTAATTATAGCCTTGATAATTTTCATACCAGTTACTCCTGTTATATCTCTTATAACTCTATGCAGTTGTATATTCATTTGAATTAATGCCTTCTGCATACGCAGAACATGTGTAGATGCACTTTCAGTGAGGTTCTTACGTTGTCGCACGTAACTACGCAATACACATATCTGGCTATCTGGCCTAAATGACCCTTGGAGTAATCCATAACTATGTAGTTGTTGTAACCACTGACAGTCCTGAACATCTGACTTTCTCCCAGGTACATTTTTTACATGTCGCGCATTTACCAACTTAACTTCAAAACCGTAAGATTCCAGTATTTGAAACAAAGGAATCCAATATACACCAGTTGATTCCATCGCTACGGTTGTAACTTTACACTTTTTTAACCACCTTGCTAAATTATGAAGGTCTTCAGTGAAGCAGCCAAATTTTTGAACACGTTGCTCATCTCTTCTCTCGGGTATACATACATAATGTACAGCCGAACCAACATCTATCCCTGCTGCATCAGGATTCATTACCTCTAATTTACTTTTTGTCATTGTAATTGACCTCCTATAACTTATAATGAAGAAGTATTTAAGCTTGGGACGGTTAGATTATACAATCTTCTAATCGAGGTAGTCGTAATAGACTCCATCAGTGGTTTAACCGTTCCTCCAAAACCATGCTCCCAAACGGGCACTCTAGCACCATTGAGCGTCCGGTTATAACTGCAAAAATACTTCTTAATAAATTATATTTAAAAATTGTTATAGCACTGGATAAAATAGTTTCTTTCAGGTTTAACAAGATTTTTCCTTGTT
>NZ_JAPQLL010000035.1:0-8461 GCF_028981865.1 Wolbachia endosymbiont of Drosophila nikananu
GATACCGCGAATGAATCGCGGTATGACGGTTAAGTAGGGTGTCATTCCAGTGCTTGGCACTGGAATCCAGCCTTTATTATGCAGCCACTTGGTTGAAATTACATCTTCTGGATCCCAGTGTCACGCACTGGGATGACAGGAAGAGAAGGCTACTTGGATGACACCTTGACGATTTGAAGAATCATCATACCGCTACTTGTTAGCGGGTGAGATATCGCGGCGGTATGACGGTTCGCGGTGGTATGACGACAACCTCGTCATCCTGCTACGTGTTAGCGGATGAGATACCGCGAATGAATCGTGGTATGACGTGTTAGCTATACCTTTTTTCTACTTAGCTTGGGTTATACAAGAAGTCTAATGAAGTGAAAATAAATTTATTTACCAAAATAGAGTTGCCTTGGTCTACAGATCTTAGTTTCTTTATCATTTATCATTTCATACCACTGAGTAACCCAACCAGTGGTTCTTGCAAGTGCAAAAATAGGCGTGAACATATTTGAAGGAATATCGATAGCATTCATTATTATACCTGAGTAAAAATCAACATTTGGATATAACTTACGCACGATAAAATATTCATCCTTTAAAGCTATTTCTTCAAGTTTTTTTGCAATTTTGAGCAATTCATTATTTTGTTCTAGTTTACTTAGAACCTCATGACAAGCGTCTTTCAATATCCGCGCGCGCGGATCATAATTTTTATAAACACGATGTCCAAATCCCATCAATTTAAATGGATCTTTATCATCTTTAGCTTTTTCGATGAATTTATCTATATCTTCACTTTGCTCTATCTCTTTTAGCATATTTATAACTGCTTCATTAGCTCCACCATGTGCTGGTCCCCAAAGTGTAGCAACTCCTGCGGAGAGGCTTGCAAACAGATTAGGACCAGCAGATCCCACCAATCTGACAGCCGCCGTAGAAGCATTCTGTTCATGATCAGCATGGAGAGTAAATATTTTATCCAGAGCTTTTGCAAAAAGGGTGCTTTTATCATTATCAACAGCATCGCCAAATATCATCTTTAAGAAATTTTCACTGTAACTTAATTCATTGTTAGCATTTATGAATTCCCGATTGTTGAGATGCCTATAAATCATTGCAACAATTGCAGGAACTTGTGCTATTGCAGAAATTCCAAAATCTAAATCTTCACCATTGACATTGTTGCCATGTGTTTCATGGTAAGATGCTGACAAATTTGCAAAACATGCAACTAAAATCGACATAGGGTGAGCAGTCTTTGGAAATGCTTTAATTACATTTGTAACTTGCTCTGATACTTTGGATGATTCTTGTATTTTGAGAAGAAATTTTTTGTGTTGCTCTGAACTGGGTAGTTCACCATAGAGCAATAAATAAATCACAGCAGTAAAACTATTATTCTCTGCCAAATCAACTATATCATGTCCCCTATACTTAAGAACTCCTTCATCTCCATCAATGAATGTAATTGTGGAAGAGCATGAAGCTGTGGAAACAAACCCCGGATCATAAGTGAATAATCCTGTCGTCTTATATAAATCCTTAATATTTAACACGTCAGGACCTATTGTTCCACTTAATACGGGTAGCTCAATTTTTAATCCATTACTTAGTTCTAATAGCACTTTTTTATCCATTACTTAAGCTACTTAATTTTATACAGAATATACAAACTGAAGAGTATATATTAATACAGTTAACTTTACATTAACCGTATTAAGCGGTCATCAATGCTTTTACTTTTGCATTTAAGCGACTTATTTTACGTGCAGCAGTATTCCTATGAATAACACCTTTATTCACACACTTGTGTAAATTAGATTCAGCATTCCGAAATGCCAGAACAACATTTTCTTTGTCGCCAGACTTGATTATATCAACCAATTTTCTAATAGCGGTGCGAGTTTTACTTTTCCGCATCTTATTTATTAAAGTGCGCTTTGCTATTACTTTTATCATTTTTTTAGCACTCTTATGATTTGCCATATATTAATACCTAAAATACTGTACTTTTCTTTAATTATAAAGTTTTTTTGTTAATTTGCAATATCAGTTTTTTCTATGGTTAATCTACTGCTTCTCTCTTCAATAATTTTTTCTAGACTTTGCAAGAATTCATTTTTGTTTAACCCAGGATATATTGGGGGCAATATTTCTATTACTGCCTTCCCGGGATTCTTTCTCAGAGAAAGTATGCTTTTTGGCCAAAACAAACCAGTGTTTAAAGCAACCGGTAACACAGGAACAGGTAATACGCTATATAAAGCAGCAATGCCTGGTTGATATTTTATATTTTGGTTTATAGTCGTTCTTGTACCTTCAGGAAATATTATTATGCTTCTATTTTCTTTTATACGCATTTTTGCTAGTTTAATTATATGGCGTATAGAACTGATACCATCTGAACGGTTAATAAAAATCATTTTCAGCGCTATAAGATGTAAACCAATGAATGGAATCCATTTCAATTCACGTTTTAAAATAAAAACCGCTTTTCTAAATAGTAGTATAAAAATAAATGTTTCAAATGGAGATTGGTGTTTAGATGCAATGATAAAAGGTTGCTTAGGAATGTTTTCCATTCCCCTCACTTCATATTTAATGCCACATAATAAACGCAGCATGAATAATACAACTCTCACCGAACAGACGAGGAAAATGGTTATTACATACTCAGGAAAGAAAATTACAGGGAGAGCAACTAAAGTATAGAATACTTCCCATAATATAAGGAAGAAATTAAACAGTAAACTTGAAATCACAAACTCACATAAACTTATTTGAATTTAACTTTACTACAAATTAAAAGCAATAAGTTTAATTATTGATCATCTGAGTAATAGGATGCGAATCAGCTAATTTGTCCTTTAACTTTTCGTTAGCAATATGAGTATATATTTGTGTTGTAGAAAGGTTAGTATGGCCAAGAACTTTCTGTATCAACACAATATTTGCTCCGCTATTTAGTAGATGGGTAGCAAAAGAATGCCTAATCACGTGTGGAGAGATCTTATTTTCATCAATATTGCATTTTCTTGCTAACTCCTTCATTAATTGACCGACCCTCTGCCTTGTAATTGGTTTATTAGGTTTATCACCTGGGAATAGCCAATCGGATTCCTTTTCGTTAGGGATCAGATTGTCACGAACTGATAAATAATTTCTAAGGCTCTGCAATGCTTGTCCATTAAAAAGAATTTGCCTCTCTCTACCGCTTTTTCCTTTTATTATTATATAGCATTCTTTGTTATTACTGTTTATTAAATGTGACACTTCACATAACTTCATATTAATTAGTTCAGAAACACGCATTCCAGAAGAGTAAAGGATATCTAAAATCGCACATAGCCTTTTACTGCTTATCTCTTTATTCGATTCGCTTGCTGATTTTCTCACTGCGTCCATTAGCAAAAATATTTCTTCGACACTTAAATACTTAGGCAAAGGACGAGAAACTTTTGGATTCTTTAATTCAGCATCATTAGCCGGTGCTGGATTAAAATCCATTATTCCGTCATTAAATAGACACTTATAGAAATTTTTCATAGCGGATATTTTTCTTGATATAGAGCTACTTTTATATTTTTTTTGTGTACATAGAGATTTCACATAGTCTTTAACATTGGTTTTATTTACACCAACCAAGGTAGTGCTGCTTTCTAATAGAAATTCTTCAAACTGGTGTAAATCCGAACGATAACTTTCCAGAGTATTTTGTGTAGCGGACCTCTCTGAAGCCAAAGCATCTATGTAATATGTTATGTAAAGATTTTCTTTTTTATTTTGCGACTGTTTATTTTTCATTATCAGCTCCTATATTTATTTCTTTTGCTATAATTTGATTGGAAGTGTTTCCTGTGTGCCTTATGAGAAAATATGAGACAAATAAGGCATTTATCAATAGAGTGAATATCACAAACCTTTGCTTTAACCTTTTTTTTAAATTTAATCTTACTTTCATCATAGTTAAATTATAACGTCAAATCTATAAAAAACACCTTATAAAGTGAGCTCTACTATAAATATAGAATACTTCTTAGCTGTATCTATATTTATTATAACATAATATTTATTATAATTCTAACATAGACAGATAGAGATTTCAATTACGTTAGTGTTATGGGTGTTAATAAATTTTTAATATATACCTTTACAAAAGAAGAAATCAAATGGCATCTTTTTTTAATAAAGTGCTAATAAAAGGAACGGTCACATTTGACCCTATAGATTCATTATCTATCTTCTCTATAATTTTATCAATGCTATAGAAAGAACGTTCTATTCTTGCTAAAATATAATTAATCACTTTTAAATCAATTTTTAACTGTTTATCTGAAAATCGTTTTATTAGCATGATTCTTAATAATTCCTCACTTGCAGGTAAAATTTTTACGCTGATAGTTGATAATATTCGAGAACTTAAATCTCTTAGTCTGAAGTTAAGTTTTTTTGGTGAAATTGAAGAAGTGATTAGCAGCTTCTTATCATTTTCTTTCATGTAATTGTAACAATGTAATAACATTGCTTCATCTTTAATGTTTTGTACGTCTTCTAAAATAAAAGCATCGCTATACCTAATCTCGCTTACAAAGTTATTCACATTGATAAAAATTGCATCGTTTATTGACTGCCAAATATGAGCAAGATGAGTTTTACCAGAGCTTTTAGGTCCAAAAAGAATGAGACATTTCCAAGATAAATCCCCAATTACTGAATTATATATGTGCTTATTTTCATCTAAGATGATGTAATTTTGCCGACTATAATCAGCTTGATTGTTGTTAAATAAATTTAATTGCACATTAAACCTCTTACGTGACCTCTTTCTGGTAGTAATTTTTGCGCAGAAATTTACTTACGCTCCTCAAATATCTCAAGTATTCTAGGCTCATTTCTCCTCTTACCATAAATTGATTATGCAAAAGGTCTGTTAGCCGTTTTTATAAAGCTCACTTTTAAAATATTTATTGATTGCATATTCTACTGATACATTGAACATTGCTATTATTGGAATAAAAAGTAATATACCTGTAAATCCAAAATATGAAGCGCATATAGTAATTCCCAGAATAATTACAGTTGGATGTATATGAACTTTTTTTCCTATTAATAAAGGAACTAATATGTTTGAATCTATTAATTGTCCAACACCAAATAATAGCAGAACGGCAGCACTTTCAAACCATCCACTAAATTGAGTAATAGCGCTCAAAAACCCAATAATGGTATATAATAATGGTCCTACGTAAGGTATGAACGTTAACATTCCTGATAAAATTCCAATAACAATAGAGTGTTTCAATCCGATTATGCTCAGGCTCACAGAGTAAAAGACCATCATGACAATACATACATTTACCTGCCCCTTTAGATAATTAGATATGATGAAATCCACTTTGGAAAAATAATTTACAACTTTTTCTCTATAAGAAACAGGAATTAATTTATTGGCTTTTTCTATAATTAAAGGCCAATCACGTAATATATAGAAAAACACCACAGGAGTAATCACCATTAATGATACCGTGTTAAAGCTTGAACTTAACACTTGGATTATAAAGTTACTAGCAATATCAAGAGCATTCATGAAATAAGATACATAGTCGCTGTAATTTTCTGCTAGATTTTTAGATAAGTGATCAAATAAGCTATCCTCGATTTTTATGTTAAGAAATTCTAATACAGAGGGGATTACTTTAAATTTTAATGAAGGCACTTTACTCACTAAGAAATTTAATATTGAAGTAATTTGAACATATATAATAGGTAAAATAAATGTTATAACTAGTATAAAAGCTATTAATAAAACAAGTATTATAAAAATTACAGAACATGAACGCGGTATTCTATACTTTTCAAACTTGACTACTAGCGGATTAAACAAATATGCAATAACAATAGCTATTAAACATGGAAAAATCATAGGACGCATCAGGAATAACATCCCTATTATAAAAAGCAGTATAAAACAAATAGTTATATGATGTTTTTGCATGCTTTTAGCATAGTCAATTTACTGAAAAATATACAGTTTATTGTAAATACTATCTATTCATTGTTTTATCAATTTTATTAAGTATTAGATCAGTCAAATTTTCACCCAATTCCCAACTAGATAAAACTCCGTTATGTGGATCATCTTCATAACTTTTCGAATTAACAGTCTTGATCAGTTTTTCACGTGGCAATACATCATTTTCTATTGCGTGCGCCAATTGTGCAGGTTGTGGTATTAAGTGATCTCTTTTGCTATTAATGACTATTACTGGCATATTCAATTTTCCCTCATCTCGCAACTTTCGTATATCGTTCACTAAATCAAAATCTAGATCTAAAGCCTTTAGCAATTTTTTTAAAATGGATGAGGGCAACATACTTAAAATTTTTGCTTGAGGGATCGGAAAATGCCCTATTGCTGTATGAAAAGAGCTGAAAGTGCTAGTAAAAATAACACCTCCAAGTTTAACGTTTTTGTCTGCAAAGTGTTTCAAAACTGCCGATGCAACTGCTCCTCCAAAGGAATGGCCAAAAAGTATAATGTTTTCAGGTTTTACACCCTTGCCCATTAATTCATTGATTTTTTCTATCGAGGGCTTAAGCAAACTTTGATCTCTATTTATAAAGGGAATAAAAATAAGCATTACGGATAAAAAAATGCAAGTTAGAGCAGCTAAGCTTGCTAAACCAACTACTCCAGCTGTTATGGGGCTTATAAGTAGTAACATTGCAATGGGCGCTGATACAGATGCCACGAAGAACAAAAAGCTAACTGCGGCATAAGTTATGTAGTTCTGAAATGCGCTTGGATATTTATGTGCATGGTTATTATTTGATTCATTTAAACTTTGTACATAATTGTGAGCACTTTTATAGTTATCCCCTATTCCATGAAAGAATATAAGGTGTACCTCATTTTCTTTATTACACTTAGTAATGTGCATTCTAGCATCGTATTATATCTTATAAGATAATACACTCTTTTTTTTAAACTGTAAATAATTTGTTACTATACACTTACGCTGAAAATGATAAATATGCACACTAACAGGCTTAAGAAATACAAAATAGCAGCATTAATAGTTGCAGCGGGAGTAGGCAGTAGATGCAGTAACACAATTCCTAAGCAGTATACAAAACTTGCAGGTAAATCTGTTTTATTTCATACAATTAAAAGATTTCTGGCTAACCAATATATAGATTATATAAGAATAGCAATTAATAGAGACCATGAAAGTTTTTATAGGGAAGCGATGGAGCTCTTGTACAATTATTATTTAAGTGAAAAATCAGCGGTACACTCCTTCCAGCGCGTGACGCTGGAATCTAGAAAAAAAGAAACAAGTAGTCAAGCTACTTGGATGACAGGAGGTGTAGACACTAAATTACTAAGTCCAATATATGGAGGAGAAAGCAGGCAAAGTTCAGTTAAACTAGGGCTTGAAAGCTTACAAAAAATTAACCCAGATTTTGTAGTTATACATGATGCTTGTAGGCCTTTTGTGTCAAATGTTCTGATAGATAACTTGGCTCAGTCTATGATTAATGATCAATATACAGGAGTAGTACCAGCAATAGAAGTCGAAGATACTATGTCATTGGTGGGTAATAATTTCGTTGAATCTACGATTTCAAGAGGAAAACTCAGAGCCATACAAACTCCTCAAATTTTTAATTTCAAAGAATTATTATCGTACCATCAATCAGACAAAGAATTTACTGACGATTCATCACTAATGATAGAGCACAAAAAACATGTTGCGATTATTAAAGGTGAGAAAAGCAATTTTAAGTTAACCACAAAAGAGGATATCAATATGGCAAAGCTTCTCTTTGAAGAGCCAAAATTTCGTGTCGGAACTGGTTATGATATACATAAGTTCATTAAAGTTCAAAATGGTGCTGAGAGCTTTATAAAAATTTGCGGTGTGAAAATTGAACACAACATGGCAATAGAAGCGCACTCTGATGGTGATGTTGCAATACATGCAATCGTTGATGCAATGCTCGGAGCACTGGGATGTGGCGACATAGGAGAGCATTTTCCTCCTAGTTCCTCTGAATGGAAAGATTGCAATTCATCTCACTTTCTTGACTTTGCTGCTAAAAAAGCAAAGGAAAAAGGGTACAGCGTGTCTAATTTAGATATTACTATAGTTTGTGAGGAGCCTAAAATATCGCCTTACAAAGTAGAAATGAAGAAATTCATATCAAAAGCATTAGAAATTGATGATGAATTTGTAAATATCAAAGCAACTACTGCAGAAAAATTAGGTTCTATTGGAAGAAATGAAGGAATAGCAGCATATGTTTCTGTGTTATTGCATACAAACTTTTCTTGGAAATAGAAACGAAAAAACTTTCTTGACAAACCTCGCCAGCCCCCTTATCATGATAGTGAAGGTATTCAGTTATCTTCATCTGTGCAGATTAAACAGCAAGAAAACAACGTAGTTGGCGTCTTATTTTTAAT
>NZ_JAPQLL010000035.1:8517-23291 GCF_028981865.1 Wolbachia endosymbiont of Drosophila nikananu
AAGCTGAAACGCGCTTATAAGTCGTTTAAGACAGTATAGTACGCCAATTTGCAGGATTAGAGAGTGACAATTAGCTAACACGGGATTTCTTTTGCCTTTTTTTCTGCTTAGTAAATTTCTTAAACATTTTAGCTAAGGTTAGTTGCACTTAAAAGCAGCTAAATTGCGGTGTTTAAGACTTAAAAAACGCCAAATACTGAAAATAGATGTTAACCGGGGTTTCTTTTGCCTTTTTTTTTATTTGGTAAATTTCTTAATATTTACAGCTAAACGACAACCGTCATCCCGCAGCGGGATCTCTTGTTAGCGCCGCGGCGGTATGACGTAGGGAAACCTTTCTTGGGTTAGCTATAAAACTAATCAGCATCTTGTTTAGCACATACAAATTAAGTTTTTCAATATAGTGCTAAACCTTGCAAATCTGTTATAGCTACTTCTTTCAATTTAGTGAGGGGTTTTGACAGTACACATGCTCTTTCACTAGCTATCAACTTAAATACCACAGAAGTTACAATCGTTTTAAGTATCACAGAAGTTACAATCATTGCATTTATATTCTGTGCTTTAACATTTACTCTACTTTCTATTGGAAGCTTTATCCCCCCTACATCATTACGTACAGCAGTATGATTTATTTCATTTTCAGTTCCACTACTATTCTGCAACAAGATATCCCTATTAACTTTTGTTTCAACATTTTTGTCACTACTACCATTGTTAAAATTTAATCCCTCATCTCTTCTACTTTGTCTTTTTTGTCTTTTTTCTTTTAATTTTAATTCAGTTTCTCTTTTATCAAGGGTAGGAAATGGGATGTGAGTTTTTTCCTGACCATCTTGATTTATAGCTCTTGTTATATTGAAAACTTCGTTGCTTTGACATGATATTGTATCAGTAAGTGGTGTGTAGATTTTTTCTTCACTATCTTGATATTTTATAGTTATTGTTGCATTAAGAATGTCTTTCAGAATATCGTTTTCTCTAGCTATGTCTAAAATTTTTTGAATAACTTTGCGATCATGTAATGCGGCAAGTAACTTATCAGTTACTTTTTGATTATTTTGATGTTTTATAGTTATTGTTGCGTTAAGAATATCTTTCAGAATACGGTTCTCCTTAGAGATTTTTAAAATTTCTTCAATAGCTATACTATTTCTACGCAGTATAGCATAAGTAAGTGGTGTGTAAGTCACTTCCCGGCTCTCTGAATGTTTTATAGTTGTTGTTGCGTCAAGAATGTCTTTCAGAATACCGTTTTCTTTAGCTACTCTTAACAATTTCTCAACAGCTATACTATCTTTATGTATAGCATAAGCAAGTGGTGTAAAAGTTACTCTCCTACCATTTGGATATTTTATAGTTGTTGTTGCATCAAGAATATCTTTTAGAATATTGTTTTCTTTAGAGACTTTTAAAATTTCTTCAATAGCTTTGCTATTTCTACATAATATGGCATAAGTAAGTGGTGTAAAAGCTGCTCTCCAACCCTCTGGACATTTTATAGTTGTTGTTGCGTCAAGAATATCTTTCAGAATACCATTTTCTTTAGAGACTTTTAAAATTTCTTCAATAGCCTTGCTATTTTTATATAATATGGCATAAGTAAGTGGTGTGTAAATTTCTTCCTGACCATCTGGACATTTTATAATTGTTGTTGAGTCAAGAATGTCTTTCAGAGTATCGGTTTCTTTAGCTACTCTTAACATTTTCTCAACAGCTATACTATTTCTATGTATAGCATAAGCAAGTGGTGTAAAAGTTGATTCTTTACCCCGATGTTTGCTTACTTCCATAGTAAGAACCCTTTGTTTTTTCTCTTTAGATATTTTTTCTAGTTCTTCAGCAATGCTACTTTTTTTGCCTTTTATTTTTGATGCTAATTTTAAAATACTTTTTTCATCTTTCTCTTTCAATTTCGAATCATTTACCTGATAAGTCGTTTTTTTTCTCAAGATCTTTTTTATTGCACTCAACATAACATTTCCTCTCTTCGTGGTTATAATATTTGCTTTTATGAATCAGTTGTGTTGATAATGTATTAATTGCATAGTTAAAACACTGTTTTATAAAGTAAAATTTTAGTAGACCACCTTACAAGAACGTTTCTTGCTAATTCTGAATCAGAAAAAAAGACACAGTAAAGTCATTTGTAAGGGAAGAACGAAACTTGTAGCTAGCGTGAATCAGATTTACCGACAATTTGAAAAATGAAAACTCGTCATCCCGCTGCTTGTTAGCGGCTAAGAGACACCGCGGTGGCATGACGATAAGGTTCCAGTGTCAGCTACTTGAGTGACACAGTTTTTGCTTAAACCCGTAACGTTCGTACATTTTGCTAAAAGTTCAAATATCAACATCATGCACGTTGAGTGCATTTCTATTAATAAAATCACGGCGTGGTTCAACTATATCACCCATTAGTATTGAAAATATGGAATCAGCTTCTTCACAATCTTTTATTTCAACCTTCAATAAAGTTCTAGCCTCAGGATTTAACGTAGTATCCCATAGCTGATCAGCATTCATTTCACCAAGACCTTTAAATCTCTGCAGAGTTAAACCCTTTTTACCATAGTCCATTATTATTTTTGCAAGCGTACTTGGAGAAGTGATTCTTATTTCAGTTTCTTGTGACTTTAAAAATGAATCACCATTAAATAAATTACTTATATCATCAAGCAAACTTAATATGTTTTGCATATCTTTGCCTTCAAGCATACTAAGTGCAAATATATATTTGTCTGCCAATCCTTGAAATAATTTAGAGATGTGAATTTCTTTTTCTTCATCTTTTATTTCTACTTCCCAAGTATATTCGCTGTACATTAACTTTAAATATTTTAATATTTCATTAGCAGATAACAGTGCATTCTTTTTGCTTAAAATTAGCAATGACTCTAAGAGATTTTGTGGTATTTCTCTATCATAATTTTTGCTAATATTAGAAATGCTAACGCATTTATTCAAAATAAGGCGCAAGTCGTTAAATTCTGTAGCTGTACTACTTAGTGTTAATCTTTTAACTGCTGAGTTTATTATATACTCTTCAAAAGTTTCATCATCTTTAATATAAGTGTCTTTAGCATTTTTTGTAACTTTATAGAGGGGCGGCTGTGCTATGTATAAGTAGCCTTTTTCAATAACTTCACGCATGTGTCTAAAAAAGAAAGTTAGAATCAAAGTTCTGATATGTGAACCATCAACATCTGCATCTGTCATGATGATAATTTTATGATATCTAGCTTTTTCAATATCGAAGTGTTCACTCCCTATTCCAGCACCAATTGCAGTAATTAAAGAGCCTATTTCTGCAGATGAAAAAATACGATCTAAACTTACACGTTCTACGTTTAGAATTTTTCCTCTTAAGGCAAGCACTGCTTGTGTTTTACGATTACGCCCCTGCTTTGCAGTACCACCTGCTGAATTACCCTCTACTATAAATAATTCCGATAACTCAGGGGCTTTTTCCTGGCAATCAGCAAGCTTTCCTGGCAGAGTTGCAATATCAATATTGTTTTTGCTTTTAACTAACTCTCGTGCTTTTCTTGCGGCTTCTCTTCCTTTTGCTGATCTGATTGCTCTTTCTACTATACTTGCTGCCAATTTGGGATCAGTTTCAAGGATTGTGCTCAATTTATCAGAAACTATGCTCTCCACAACTGTACGCGCTTCAGAACTAACTAGTTTATCTTTTGTTTGTGAAGAAAACTTAGGATCAGGCATCTTGAGAGATAAAACACAAGTTAAACCTTCTCTAACATCCTCTCCAGTTAAATTTACTTTTGCTTTCTTTAAAAACCCTTCATTAGTTGCATAGTTATTGATACATCTAGTTAGTGCAGATCTAAATCCTGCCAAATGCGTACCACCATCTCGTTGCCTTATATTATTCGTGAAGCATAACATATGCTCATAGTAGGAATCATTCCATTCCATCGATATTTCCAAGCTGATGCCAAGATCTTCTGCATCTCCTTTCATACTGGCAATTTTAGTTACATGTGTCTTATTCTTATCTAAGTACCGCACAAAATTCGCTGTACCAAAATTGTCTTTAGATTGATTGCTCTGATTAAAATGAGATTCTGTATATGGTTCATTGCGCAGATCACGTAAAGTAATGTCGATATTTGAATTTAAAAATGCTAATTCTCTTATACGACTTTCAAGCGTTGAGTAACTGAAATCAATGCCATTAAAAGTCTCTGTTGATGGCATGAACGTGACTTTAGTTCCTCTTTTGTTTGTATTTTCGTTGACTACCTTTAAAGGTTCAATAGATTCACCACTTTCAAAACGCATAAAGTGTTCTTTCTTATTGCGCCAAATAGTTAATTCCAACCAGCTTGATAATGCATTCACAACTGAGATTCCAACACCATGTAATCCCCCAGAAACTTTATAGGTATTACTGTCAAATTTACCACCAGCATGGAGTTGAGTCATTATTACCTCTGCTGCTGATATTCCTTCTTCTTCATGAAGGTCAGTTGGAATGCCACGACCATTATCAGTTACAGATACTGAACCATCTTTATTTATGCTAACTTCAATTTTATCACAATATCCAGCTAAAGATTCATCTATTGCGTTATCAACAACCTCATATACCATGTGGTGCAAGCCAGATCCATCGTCAGTGTCACCAATGTACATACCTGGACGTTTCCTTACAGCATCAAGACCCCTTAAGATTTTTATTGCATCGGCATTATAACTATTTTCCATTAGATTGCTTCATTTATACACGTTAATTGATGTTACATTCAGATATACTAGTTAGCAACATTTTTAAACTGATAACCCATGTTAAAAGCACAACTTTACGAATGTTTATTTTTGAAGACAGCAAATAGTGTCATTCCAATGCGTCCTCCCGGTGGAGATTAAATTATAATGCTCATGCAGTTGCGTAATTAACAGAAAAATCTATAATTCAGTTTACGTATTTTCTTATCTCAGCCAAAATCTTATCAGATTGACTTTCGTCTGAATTTAAATCAGCTGCAAAGTGTGTAACATATCTTCCTCCAGGGCCAATAAGATATATTATCGAAGAATGGTTGATTTCTTCTTCTCCGTCTACTTTGCTTGCATATACTTTATATTTTGCAACTACTTCGTCTATTTTTTCTCTTTCACCAGTTAACATTTGTATTCTATGGTCAAATTGCTGCTGAAATTCTTTAAGTCTTTCCGTGCTATCGCGCTCAGGATCAACTGTGATGAAGAATGTTTGTAGCTTGTTGTTAGTTTTCTCATCTAACTTTGCAAGTGTTTCTGAAATTATCCCAAGGTTCATAGGACAAATTCTTTTACATGAGGAAAATCCAAAGAAAATCATCATGTATTTATCTTTAAAATCACTACTGCGCAGGATCTGTCCTTCCTGATTAATTAAAGAAAAATCTCCGCCTATCTTAACTTCCGCGTTGTGTGGGGCAAATATGCCTTTTTTAGTGAAATAACAATAACCTAAAAAAACAACTGCTAATGCTGCTAGCACATTAGATAACAATCTTATAAACCTTACCATTAGAATGCTCTCAGTAAAATCAAATTGTATCTTTATTGGTTAACCTATTCAATATATTTATCCCAAAGTGTATTGTTAATTTTGTCTAACAGTTTCTTATGTTCATCAATTTCTTCACTATTTGGTGAATGTTCTCTGGGAGTTAGATTACGCACTTTATGCTGAACGAATGTAGAGTTACTGTCCTGATTGCATTCATTATCAAACAGAAAGGTTTGTAACCCTCCTGTAAGTTCAACATATACCTTTGCAAGCAATTGAGCATCAACTAGTGCTCCGTGCAATTCTCTATTCTCTAGCGATATATCAAAACGCTTACATAATGCATTCAAAGAAGCAGGTGATCCTACGAATTTTTTCCTCGCAAGAGGTAATGTATCTAGCACTCTATCTGAGGAAATTAACCCAGCATTCAGCTTGCTTAACTCCATATTAAGGAACTTAACGTCAAATTCAGCGTTGTGAATTATCAAAATATCGTTAGATATGAAGTCAAGGAATTCAAGTGCAACATCTGAAAATAATGGTTTATCTTCTAAAAATTCTTCACTAATACCGTGAATCTTAAACGAGTGATAAGGTATATCTCTTTCTGGGTTAAGGTACCGATGAAATACTTTACCTGTTGGAATACGATTAATTAATTCCACACACCCTATTTCAATAATTCGATGACCAGATCCAATGTCAAGACCTGTCGTTTCAGTGTCAAGTACTATTTCGCGTAGCTTGCTTTCCATGGTTAACTCTAAATAAAACTAATTTTACTTATTATTTGTCTTATCATCATTTGTCTTTTTATAGTTAATAGAAACAAGCAACCAGCTTGGGTCTGATGAATTAACATTTTTTTTGAATTGCCATACATCCCCAACTTTATTAATGGTGGATGTACTACCTGATATGATATCCCCTTCATTGTTCTTAACGAAGTTAATTTGCTCTGAAAGGAAATATACTGCAATAAACACTGTGTTTTTTACTAGCTTTATTTCTAAAATCTTTTGTGAAACGATAGAAACAATTATAGACTCGTGCACCTCTTTACGATGTTTAATCTTCTCTACGAAGTTGTTGTATAAATCTTTATCCAAGAGAGATTTTAACTGGAACAGATTTCCTTGATTGAAATATTTTATTATTAATTCAAAAGCTATGCTTGAACCTTCTATAAAGTGGGAAATAGAAAAATCTTTGTTTTTTTTTAATATTTGTTCATAAGTAACTTTTATTGAATTTTCATCATTGCTATCAATGTAACCCTCAATGTTTTCTACTACATCTTCTTTACTTCGGCTTACATCCAATACACTAGTTAGCTTTTTTAGATTGAGATTGGCTGACCTTCCTAAAGAATTATACAAACGTGAAAAAATGAACGCCGCTAATAAAGTATATATTACAAGCTCTATCATAGTAACTCAACTCCTTGGCATATAAAGTATCCGAACATTATTAATTATTAATGAAAATATGTTTTTCATATTAACTTATAATCAGGTTTGCTATTCGTTTGTAAATGAATATATTATATAAGAAAGTATTAAATATCTCAACTTAATTAAAGGAGACATAAGAAATGCAACAACAAAAAATGAGAATTCACGGTCAATATGTTAAGGATCTATCGTTTGAGAATCCGAATTCGCCATTCCTTTCTTCAAATAAAGCTCCCGATATCAATGTAATGGTTAATATCAATTCAGCGAAATTAGAAGGAATGGAAAACAAAGAAAGAGTAAATGAAGAAAAATCTTTTCATGAAATTACTTTACATATAGAAGTCAGAGCAACGATAAAAGATGAAGGTATAAAAGATGGCGTAGCTTTCATTTGTGAGACAAAATATTGTGGCATTTTTTCAATAGAAAATTTTAAAGAGTTGAGTACAGAAGAAGTAAGACAAGCTTTGTTTATTGGTGGCCCTACTTTTCTTTTTCCTTTTGCGAGAGAGCTAATTGCAAGAGTTACAAGTAGTGGTGGATTTCCCCCACTAATGCTAGATCCTATAGATTTTGAAACTATGTACGAGCAGCAAAGTCAACAAAAAAGAAGTAACGGTAGTAATTCCAATTTTAACTAATATAGTGTAATATATAGCTGAAAATAGCTGTGCTACTGAGGTACCAAAGGAGAAAGTATCTGAAATGAAGCAGAATATGTGTAATGATTTTGAAGGTAGTCTGTATGTCCACCAGTGCACACCGTTTTTGTCATCCCAGTGCGTGACACTGGGATCCAGGTATAGAAGTGTTTGCAAATCATACAATTTGCAGGGGATCCTAGGAACATATGTCAAAAACAATGTCTATGATGAAATAGGCTGGATTCCAGCGTCACGCGCTGGAATGACATCATTAGTTGATTTTTCACTTAAAAACGGTTATGCAGGATGAATAATTCTTTAAACGCAAAAACGACTTTAAATATTGACGGGAAGTCATACAACTATTTTAGCCTAAGTAGTGCTAGTGAATTTTTAGGAATAGATGTAACTAAATTGCCCTGCTCACTTAAGGTTCTGCTTGAAAATTTATTGCGCAATGAAGATGGAGTAAACGTAAAGCTGGATGATATAAAAATACTAGCAAGTTGCGTTAATAAACACGCTAATCATGAAATTAGCTACAAGCCAGCAAGGGTGTTGATGCAAGATTTTACAGGGGTTCCTGCTGTCGTCGATTTAGCTTCTATGCGGAGTTATGTCAAGAGAAATGGAGGCGATCCAAGCAGCATAAATCCGTCTGTGCCCGTTGATCTTGTGATCGACCATTCTGTTCAAGTAGATAGTTATGGAAGTGTTTCCGCATTCAGTAAGAATGTTGAGCTAGAAGTAAAAAGAAATTTGGAGAGATATCAATTCTTAAAGTGGGGAGAATCATCCTTCACAAATTTTAGAGTAGTACCCCCAGGTACTGGAATTTGCCACCAAGTGAATCTTGAGTATTTAGCGCAAGTTGTATGTAATAAGGATGGGGTTTTGTATCCTGATACTTTGGTTGGTACGGATAGCCATACTACGATGATTAACGGGTTATCAGTCCTTGGTTGGGGTGTTGGAGGCATAGAAGCTGAGTCTGTGATGCTTGGTCAACCAATTAGTATGGTGATTCCAGAAGTAGTTGGATTTAAATTAATTGGCAGACTGCCGGAAGGAGTAACTGCGACTGATTTAGTGCTGACGGTTACCAATATCCTAAGAACAAAGGGTGTTGTTGGTAAGTTTGTAGAATTTTATGGTGATGGTTTAGATTATTTATCTTTGGCAGATAGAGCCACTATAGCAAACATGGCCCCAGAGTATGGCGCGACTTGTGGATTTTTTCCAATTGATCAGAAAACGCTAGATTATTTAAGCTTAACCGGAAGGCCAGAAAAGCTAGTTGAGGCTTATGCGAAAGAGCAAGGATTGTGGCGTGGCAATAATGAGTTAGCATTTTTTGACACACTAGAGCTTGATTTATCAAGCGTGAAGCCAGTAATGGCTGGGCCCAAAAGACCACAAGATAAGGTTTTTCTTTCACAAGTGGCAGAGTCTTTTTCTAAATTATTTTCAGTTAACGAATCAAAGGAAAGTGATAAGCTTCAAGATGGAAGTGTAGTTATTGCAGCAATAACAAGCTGCACTAACACCTCAAATCCAAGTGTAATGATTGCTGCAGGTCTTGTAGCTCGTAATGCAATTAAACTTGGATTAAAATCAAAGCCTTGGGTTAAAACTTCTCTTGCTCCAGGGTCACAAGTTGTAACAGAATATTTAGAAAAGTCTGGATTGCAGGTAGATCTAAATGCTTTGGGTTTTTATCTAGTTGGATATGGTTGCACAACTTGCATTGGGAATTCTGGTCCACTAAATAGTGATATAGAAGATGGCATTAAAAACAAAAATTTAACCGTTGCTGCAGTTTTATCTGGTAATCGTAACTTTGAAGGAAGAATTCATCCGTTAGTCAAAGCTAATTACTTGGCATCTCCGCCGCTTGTTGTTGTTTATGCACTTGCAGGCACTGTACGAATTGACCTGACAAAAGATCCTATATGCAAAGATAAGAATGGAAGTGACGTATACCTCAAGGATATATGGCCAACAAACAATGAAATCGAAGATTGTGTTAAAAATGTGGTAACACGTGAGATGTTTATACAAAAGTATAAGGATGTTTTTTCTGGTGATGAACATTGGCAAAAGATAAAGTGTGAAAAAAGTGAAATCTATAATTGGGATGCAAACAGCACTTACATACAAGATCCGCCCTATTTTGATAATTTATCACCTAAAAATAATAAAATCGATATAAAAGGTGCACAAATATTGGCAATGTTTGGCGATAGCGTAACCACTGATCACATTTCCCCTGCTGGAAATATTGCCTCAAGTAGTCCTGCAGGTATATATTTAAAAAATCTTGGAATTGAGCCACAGGACTTTAATTCGTATGGGTCTCGTCGTGGTAACCACAATGTAATGATGTGTGGAACTTTTGCTAACATTAGAATAAAAAATGAAATGGTAAGCATCGAAGGCGGCTATACAAAATATATTCCTTCTCAAGAAACTATGTCGATTTTTGATGCAGCAATGCGTTACAAAAAAGAAGCTGTTCCATTAGTTGTTATTGCAGGAAAGGAATATGGCACAGGTTCAAGCAGAGACTGGGCAGCAAAGGGTACTGCACTACTGGGAATTAAAGCTGTGATTGCAGAAAGCTTTGAGCGTATACATAGGGCCAACTTAGTCGGTATGGGTGTTCTTCCACTTATATTCCAAAATGGAATAACCAGAAAGATATTTGATGGTAGTGAGATAATAAGCATAAAAGGTGAAATAGTACCAAGTGGAAATTTAGAATGTATCATCAAAAGAAAGGATAGTTCTGAACAATCAATTCAACTCAAATGCTGTGTACAGACTGCAACTGAAGTTAAATACTTGATGGATGGTGGAGTGTTAAGCTACATACTTCTCTTGACTTAGTAAAGTTAAGTAAGTACTAGACTTCTTTTAGCCAGCCCTAGCCCTTTTATAAATAATGATTTGTTCTACGCGAAGTTATGATATAATTTTGCCTTACATATAGTAAAGGTGTTTTATAGATAATTATGATTACCTCTATACAAGAACCTAATGAACTAAAGAAACGTTTACAAGGATTTTATCGTACTGATGAAAAAAGCTATGTACGTTATCTTGTAGAAAAAGCAGAGCTTTCAGCCGATTCAAAAAGTAGAATTTATAATATTGCAAAACAAGTTATTGAAAAAATCAAACACAATAAATTAAGTATTGTAGATTCCTTTATGCAGCAATACTCGCTTTCCAATGATGAAGGAATAGCATTGATGTGCCTTGCTGAATCGCTACTTAGAATACCAGATGATTATACAATAGACGAAATAATCAAAGATAAAATTGCCAATCAGGAATGGAATAAATATTTAGGGCACTCTTCTTCGTTGTTTGTCAATGCTTCCACATGGAGCTTGATGATAGGTAGCAGTATATTGAGAGATAATGAAGGCGATTCGAAGTTCTATTACGCAATTTCTAAGTTACTTAAGAATTTAGGAGAACCAATCATTCGCAAAGCAGTAAAACAAGCAATGTCTATGCTTGGTAATCATTTTGTTGTTGGAGAAACCATAGAAGAAGCTTTAAGGTATGCAAAACTAGATGACAATAGTAAGTTTCTATACTCTTTTGATATGCTTGGCGAAGCTGCTCACACAGCTGAAGAGTATTTTAATTCATACATGTACTCAATAAAGGCTATAGGTGAATCCACTGAAATAAATGATTGTTTTAAATCGCATGGAATTTCAATCAAATTGTCTGCGTTACATCCACGTTATGAATTTGGTCAATTCGATAATATAGCTGAAGAGTTGAGAGCTAAACTGCTAGAGCTTTGTCATGAAGCAAAAAAATACAACATTTCATTATGCATAGATGCAGAAGAAACAGAAAGGCTTGAAATGTCCTTAATCTTGTTTGAACAATTACGGCTTGATGAATCACTTTCTGAGTGGGAAGGGCTTGGCTTGGCTGTACAAGCATATCAAAAACGTGCTTTGTCTGTTCTTGACTTTGTAGAGGATGTTGCTATTCGATCAAATCATAAAATTATGGTCAGACTTGTAAAAGGTGCATATTGGGATTCAGAAATCAAGCGTACGCAAGAATTGGGATTAAATGATTACTCAGTATTTACAAGAAAAAGCTATACTGACGTATCTTACCTCGCGTGCGCACAGAAACTTTTGAGTAAACCAAACAGCTTTTACCCATGCTTTGGAACTCATAACGCCTATACTTTTGCTTCTATCATGGAGCTTGCTGATAAAAATCATCCTGGATTTGAATTTCAACGTTTACATGGCATGGCAAAAGACTTATATGATTATGCAATGTCAGAGCTTGCAACAAATGTTAGCTGTCGTGTCTACGCACCAGTTGGTAAACATAGTGACTTGTTGCCTTATCTTATAAGACGCCTTCTTGAAAATGGAGCTAATAGTTCGTTTGTTAATCAAATAAATGATTCTAACATTAAAATTGATGAGTTAATTTCAGATCCACTGGAAAAAGCTATAAGTTTCAATTATGAATCTCATCCAGGCATTCCATTACCACAAGATATTTTGGGACCTGAAAGAAAAAATTCTTTGGGAATGGATATTAGTGACTCGGTGATAGTCTCACAATTTGCAGATGATATAAAGAGCTTTAGTGAAAAAAAATGGCAAGTTGGGCCAATAATTGACGGACAGTCACTTTTTGATGATGCCAAATTTACTGAAGTGGTGAATCCTGCACATTTAGAAAATGTAATTGGAGAAGTGTCAAATACAACAAGTGCTCAAGCTTTAAACGCTCTTGAAATAGCACATAATGCTTTTACTAAGTGGCAGAATGTTTCAGCAGAAAAGCGCGCTAAATGCCTTGAAAAAGCTGCAGATTTGCTTGAAGAAAGGATGAAAGAGTTGATTTACATTCTGATCATAGAAGCAGGAAAAATTTTATCTGATGCAATAGCGGAAGTAAGAGAGGCAGTGGATTTCTTACGTTACTACGCAACGATAGCAAAAAATGAACTGAGCGACTGGAAAAAATTGCCAGGTCCAACAGGTGAAGATAACTTCATCTTTTTTGAAGGTAGGGGAGTTTTCCTGTGTATATCACCGTGGAATTTTCCACTTGCTATCTTCATTGGGCAGGTTTCAGCTGCACTTGCAGCAGGTAATGTAGTGCTGGCAAAACCGGCAGAGCAAACGCCGATTATTGCCTACGAAGCTGTTAAGATACTACATGAAGCTGGGATACCAAAAAATGTGTTACACCTCATTCCTGGGGATGGTGGATATTTAGGCAAAATATTAGTTCCAGACAATAGAATTGCCGGAGTAGCTTTTACTGGCTCAACACAAACTGCTCAAATAATTAATAAAATGCTTGCAGATAGGGATGGGCCTATTGTGCCGCTTATTGCTGAAACAGGAGGGCTCAATGCTATGATTGTTGATAGCTCCGCTCTCTTAGAGCAAGTGACTACAGATGTTGTACTTTCTGCGTTTCGCAGTGCCGGCCAACGCTGTTCTGCACTTAGAGTGCTGTTTATTCAAGAGGACATAGCAGAGAAGCAGATAAAAATGATATGTGGTGCAGCGCAGGAGCTAAAGATTGGTGATCCAATGCACTTAAGTACCGATATTGGGCCAATCATTGACAAAACGTCTCTCGATGTGCTGATCCAACATACGCAAAAAATGTCAGAGGACGAAGATTCAAATCTGTTATTTAAAGTACCCATGGATACAAATTCTCATAATGGTTATTTCTTTCCTCCATATATTTATGAGATACAAAAAATTTCGCAATTAAAGCAAGAAGTATTTGGGCCTATTTTGCATATCATACGTTTTAACAAGTCACAATTAAATGAAGTTATAAGTGATATAAACAATACAGGATATGGGCTTACATTTTCTTTGCAGAGCCGTATACAAAATCAGATCGATTTAATAAGCAAAAAAATATCAGTTGGAAATGTCTACATCAACCGTAACCAGATAGGTGCAGCAGTTGGGATACAACCATTTGGTGGTAGAGGACTATCTGGCACTGGGCCAAAAGCTGGTGGTCCTCATTATTTACAGCGTTTTTCTACAGAAAAAGTTGTAAGTGTTAACACTACAGCATTCGGTGGTAACACCACACTTATGTGTTTGGATTAATTTGCGGGCCATAATTTTTCTTACCCCTAAACTAGACGTTCGTGCAGACAGCGCTAAGATCCGAAAAGGACCAGTTCATGCACTATGACCTTACCCAGAAAAAGTAGAGAGGAAGTTAAGACGTTTTTGAAGTAAAATAGAACGTTTTTTCAAAGAGGTGTAATATGGGAAACAGAAGGGAATATATAATAGAGTTTAAATTGGAAGCAATAAAACTAGTAAGAGAAACAGGTCAACCGTCAGCAAAAATAGCAAGAGATTTAGGCATGAGTGGAGATTTATTAAGCAGATGGGTAAGAAAATATAATGAAAAAATGTCAGAAGTAGATGCATTTCCAGGCAAAGGAAAGTTAGCTACTTATGACAAAGAAAGGTTTGACTTAAAGAAAGAGTTAGCAAGAATAACTAGGGAAAGAGACATTTAAAAAAAAGCCCTGGGATATTTTGCCAGCCAAAAGGAGTAAAATATTCTTTTATAAAAGAGCATAGAAGCAGCTATAAAATACAGGAGTTATGTAGGTTTTTAAATGTATCTGCTTGTGGTTATTATAAATGGGTTGCTCAGGAGAAAAGCAATAAAGAATTAGCAAGAGAGGAGCTTCTAGCAGATATTCAAAAAATATATCAAGCATCACAATGCAGGTACGGAGCTCCTAAAATCCATGCTGAACTAAAAGCTTTAGGCAAAAATTATAACATCAAAACAGTGCAAGATGTAATGCAAAAAAATGGCATTCAAGCTAAGCTTAGAAGAAGATTCAAAACTAAAAAACAGCAAACAGACAGTAGGATTATAGCTCCAAATATCCTGGATCAAAATTTTACTACGGACCAGCCCAATAAGGTATGGGTAACTGATATTACTTATATAAAAACCAAAGAAGGCTGGCTATATTTGGCAGCAATAATTGACTTATATTCACGTATGGTAGTTAATGAGTAGTTCAATGGATAAACAATTAATTATAGATGCTTTATTTATGGCTGTTAATAAACGCAAACC
>NZ_JAPQLL010000036.1:0-5190 GCF_028981865.1 Wolbachia endosymbiont of Drosophila nikananu
GAAATGTTGTGAAGACATAAGGTGCACATAGTGCAAAAAATTAAAAATAAGACGCCAACTACGTTGTTTTCTTGCTGTTTTATCTGCACAGATGAAGATAACTGAATACCTTCAGTACCATGATAAGGGGGCTGGCGAGGCTTGTCAAGTGATTTTTGACGAAATGATTTTGAAAGTAAAGAGCGGGAGAAGGGGTTCGAACCCTCGACCTCAACCTTGGCAAGGTTGCGCTCTACCAACTGAGCTACTCCCGCAATTAAATTAACCTAAATTTACTTAATTATAGGCATACACAGCGATTTGTAAACCCCGTGTACACGAAAAATGTGAGAGCCCATAAATTTGCGTTGTTCCTTCTATGATCTTTTCGTATACTTAAGGCTCGTTTTTGATTATCATAGATTTTCAATTGTGCCAAAAAATGTATTAGTTTTGTGGAAATATTTTTATATAAAGACGACTTGCCAGCTAGTTCAATACCAGATGATATAAGGTCTATAGCTGTTGATACCGAGGCAATGGGGCTACTTCATAGCAGAGATAGGTTATGCCTTGTGCAGCTCTCTTTTAATGATGGCAACGTTCACTTAGTTCAACTCAAGAACGATTACACAGCGCCAAATTTGAGAAAAATATTAGAGGATAAAAATATAACTAAAATATTTCACTTCGCGCGATTTGATCTGAGCATAATACATTATTACTTGAAAACTTGGGCACTTCCGTGCTATTGCACGAAAATAGCTTCACGGTTAGTTCGCACTTACACAAATAATCATAGCTTAAAAGAATTGTGCTTAGAACTACTTGACACCAAATTAAATAAGCAACAGCAATCTTCTGATTGGGGAAATGAAAATTTGACAGACAAACAAAAAAGTTATGCTGCATCTGATGTTTTGTATCTCCATAAGATAAAGGAAAAGCTAGATTTAATGTTGGAACGTGAAAATAGAAAAGAATTGGCCCAAAAGTGCTTTGAATTTCTTCCTACTCGCATTGAGTTAGACTTAATGGGTTGGGAAAACGTGGATATCTTTAATCATCAGATATAACCATTTGTGAGAAGTTTTTTGTTCGTGCAAGACACTTTAGGGCAATTTTTCAGAAGAATTTAGTTGATTAACTGTTGATTGATGCGCTATATTTTACAAAAATTTAGGTATTTTATGAGTGATGATATTACATTGGTAAATGATCAAAGTTTCAAATCTGAAGTCAATGACTATAAAGGGTTTGTTCTGATAGACTTTTGGGCAGAATGGTGTGGGCCATGTAAAAGTCTAATGCCGCGTATTGAAAAGTTGGCTAAAGACAGAAAAGGCAAGATTAAGATCTGCAAGTTCGACATAGATGAAGGGACTGAAGTGCCAAGTAAGTATGGAGTGCAATCTATACCCACTTTAATCATATTTCAAGATGGTAAGGAAATTGCACGCAAAATTGGTGCAACAAATGATTTGCTAAGTTGGGTTGATAGTGAAATAAGCTAATAGACAAATTTGCTTTTGTGTGTATTATAAATATTGATAAAAGGGATTGTAGCTCAGTCGGTTAGAGCATTTCGCTCATAACGAAGTGGTCGTAGGTTCGAGTCCTACCAATCCCACCATTGTGTTGATCTTAGCATGATCGTGATAATGAGAAAACTATAGTATATGAATTATATGTTGATATAATAGAGGAAATAATGGAATTTACTAAATCTTTGAATGATAAGTTAGATGAGTTGCACTTACTAAATCATCCATTCTACCAATCATGGAATACAGGAAGCTTAAGCTTGCAAGCTTTACAAACCTATGCTAAAGAATATTATCACCACGTTGCTGCGTTTCCTCGTTATATCAGTGGTATACATTTTCTGTGCCCAGATCTAAAAATGCGACAGGTTTTGCTTGGTAATTTGATAGAAGAAGAACAAGGTGATGAAAATCACCCAGAGTTATGGAAGCGTTTTGCTGAAGGGCTTGGTGTAACACGGTCTGATCTCCATAAGGATGCACAGATTAAAGAGACACAGAAGTTAGTTGATGGTTACTTTGATATTGTACGATCAGACTTTGCTTCCGGTTTGGGTGCACTTTATGCTTATGAACGTCAAACTCCAGAGGTTTCTAAGTCTAAAATTGAAGGTTTAAAAAAACACTATTCAATAAGTGATGAGCGTTCTCTTCAATTTTTTATGGTTCATATGCATGCTGATGAATGGCATTCTGAGGAATGTGCAAATCTTATTGCAGACTTAAGCGAAGAAGAGCAAGAGAAAGCCATGCAAGGCGCTAAAAAAGGAGCAAAACTCTTGTGGGGTTTCCTTGACGGGATGATGAACGCTAGTGTGTGTCATTAATTGTAAGTAGATTAAACTCAGTGATATTAAAATGCAATGTAATCTTCTTATATCTGATCTGCGGCTTTGGGTTCATTTAGGATGTAGTGCAGAAGAGAAGTTTCATTCTCAATTAGTTAGTGTTAATATTGATTTTACCTTTAAATCCCCCCCTTTAGGACTTACAACTGACCGGCTTGAGGATACTATATGCTACTTGGAGGTAGTTCAGAGTATTCAATCTCTCGTTCAAAGCAAGCAATTCAACTTAATCGAGCATTTAACTCATGATATATACAGGACCATTAATAACCTTGTGATGCAAAAAAAGCATATTATTTCTTCTATAGGCGTAACTATTCACAAAGTTGCACCACCCGTTCCCGGTGTGCATGGAGGTGTTTTCTTTACTTATCGTAATGCGTTGCAAGAATGATTTACATTTCTGTTGGCTCAAATATAGGAAATCGCTTTTCCCATTTACAAAGAGCTGCTCAGTTACTAAAGGAACGCTATTTTAAAGATTTAAAGTCTTCGATCATTCTAGAAACTAAGGCCATTTTACCAGATGGTGCTCCATCTGGGTGGGATAAGCCATTTCTCAACATGATTGTCTATGGAAGTTGTTCTTCTTCTCCCGAAGAGCTATTAAAAGGCCTAAAACAAATTGAGTGTGATATTGGCCGCCTGCAGGTCTATGAAAAGTGGGCACCTCGCGTTATTGATTTGGATATTTTGTTATGGGATGATCTAACGCTCGATACACCCTACCTTAGAATTCCTCACCCAGAATTGATAACCAGAATTGATAAACAGACCATTTTTGCTTCACTTGATGGCAATGCTGAACCCTATGGATAATACTCCAATAATCAACAAGACGTTCGGTACTGTTGATTATGATATCCCTAACATTCAAGATTGTTTTTTAAAGAGTTTTACGCTTTCGCCAGAGCTTGTGGGTATTGTCAATATTACTCTTGATTCATTTTCAGATGGTGGTCTTTATTATGATGCAGATCAAGCAACCAAGCAGGCACTGCGGCTGTTATCAGATGGTGCAAGCATAGTTGAACTTGGTGCTCAATCAACAAGACCTGGATCTTTAATGCAGATCCCAGAGGAAGAGTATGCACATCTAAAGCCAGTACTTGATAATCTTAGCGATTATATGAAAGCTGGCGATATTAAAGTTAGCATTGATAGTTTCTGGCCAGATGTTATTTTGAATGTTTTAAAACACTACAAAATTACCTGGGTAAACAATCAGAAGGGAGCATCGAACAAGGAAAAATCTTGTTAAACCTGAAAGAAACTATTTTATCCAGTGCTATAACAATTTTTAAATATAATTTATTAAGAAGTATTTTTGCAGTTATAACCGGACGCTCAATGGTGCTAGAGTGCCCGTTTGGGAGCATGGTTTTGGAGGAACGGTTAAACCACTGATGGAGTCTATTACGACTACCTCGATTAGAAGATTGTATAATCTAACCGTCCCAAGCTTAAATACTTCTTCATTATAAGTTATAGGAGGTCAATTACAATGACAAAAAGTAAATTAGAGGTAATGAATCCTGATGCAGCAGGGATAGATGTTGGTTCGGCTGTACATTATGTATGTATACCCGAGAGAAGAGATGAGCAACGTGTTCAAAAATTTGGCTGCTTCACTGAAGACCTTCATAATTTAGCAAGGTGGTTAAAAAAGTGTAAAGTTACAACCGTAGCGATGGAATCAACTGGTGTATATTGGATTCCTTTGTTTCAAATACTGGAATCTTACGGTTTTGAAGTTAAGTTGGTAAATGCGCGACATGTAAAAAATGTACCTGGGAGAAAGTCAGATGTTCAGGACTGTCAGTGGTTACAACAACTACATAGTTATGGATTACTCCAAGGGTCATTTAGGCCAGATAGCCAGATATGTGTATTGCGTAGTTACGTGCGACAACGTAAGAACCTCACTGAAAGTGCATCTACACATGTTCTGCGTATGCAGAAGGCATTAATTCAAATGAATATACAACTGCATAGAGTTATAAGAGATATAACAGGAGTAACTGGTATGAAAATTATCAAGGCTATAATTAAAGGCGAAAGAGATTCTGGGAAATTGGCTCAATTCAGGGATGCACGAATAAAAAATGATCAGTCTACTATAGCAAAAGCGTTAGCTGGCGATTATAGAGAGGAACATGTATTCACGCTAAAGCAAGAATTTGAACTATATAATATTTATCAAGAAAAAATAGCAGAATGTGATAGAAATATTGAGGTCTATTACAAAACGTTTGAAACAAAATCTAACGAAAGTAAACAGTTGAGTAAGGAAAAGAATAAGCACAGAAAAAGTAAGCCTGACTTTGCTTTGCACGAGGAACTGCACCGAATAACTGGTATGGATTTTACTAAAGTTCCAGGGCTTGATATACTAAGTATACAGACTATAATTTCAGAAACTGGTATAAACCATAATAAATGGTCAACAGAAAAACACTTTTCATCGTGGTTAGGACTCAGCCCTGCCAATAAAATTACAGGAGAAAAAGTGTTTAGCACAAGAACGCGTAAAGTCATTAATCGTGCTGCGAATGCATTTCGAATGGCTGCTAATTCTGTAGGAAATAGTAAAAGTTCATTGGGTGCATACTACAGGAGATTAAAAAAACGATTAGGAGCACCAAAAGCAATAACAGCTACTGCAAGAAAAATAGCATGCATATTTTATAGTATGCTCAAATACGGACAAGAATATGTAGAAAAAGGAATGGAATACTATGAAACACGATATAAGGAGAGAGCTGTAAAAAATTTGATCAAAAAGGCACGAGAATTTGGCTATACTTTAGTGCAACAAG
>NZ_JAPQLL010000037.1:0-16823 GCF_028981865.1 Wolbachia endosymbiont of Drosophila nikananu
CACTAAGTTGGTGAGGTAGCAGTTTTATGTTAAAATACGACGTTTTTAATGGGGCTGCGGAAAACCTGGATTCCAGACTGGAATGACACCTAGGGGGCTTGGATGACATCATTCTTTTTCCTGGATTCCAGTGTCAAGCACTGGAATGACACCTTCCTGCCCAGTTCATTTAGCTATAAACATTAAGAAATTCACCAAACAAAAAAAAGGCAAAAGAAGCCCCGTGGTGCGAGTTTTGTCAAGTAAGTTTTTTGTTTCATCCAACGTGCTGCCAAAAGTTTGTTATGCAAGGTATCCTAGCCATTTCTCACAGATTCATTTAAACTTAATCAAGTAGGAGTATTATTAACGCGAAAAGGGTTCAATTAGAGACTTAAGTGATATGGCGTGTGAGGAAGATATAAACCAATTAGTAGAAAATGGATTTGATATTAACTCAAAAGATGCAAGTGGAATCACTCTCTTGCATAAGTTCACAAAAGAAGGCGATTTAGTTGGAGTAAAGTCATTACTAGAGCACGAAGCTGATTTCAATATCGTAGACAACGAAAATAGAAACCCACTGCATTATGCCATTATGCATGGACACAAGAAAGTTGCTAAACTTTTTGTTAACCAACTGACAATTAATTCCAAGGATAAAAATGGATTCACTCCACTGCATCTTGCTGCACTACAAGATGACACGGAATTAATAGATTTTTTGATAACAAAAGGCGCAAAAATTAATGAAAAAGACGCTAAAGAGGGCTATACTCCTCTTCATATAGCTTCACTATACGGTTCTAAAAAAAGCGTCCAAATTTTAATTGATAGCGGAGCAAATCTCGAATGTGAAGATAACAATTTTCGTACTCCTTTGTTTTTAACCATTTATCAATGCACCGCACATTATGATAGCAGAGCAGAAATTATAGAATATCTGATAAAGAAAGGTGCAAATATAGAAGCCAAAGATGCAGAAAATAACACTACGCTTTTCCTAGCAGCGTATAACAACAAAATGCAAATAGTAAAGCTTATTGCAAAAAAACAGCAAGCAAGTAACGATAAAATTAAACTTAAAGAGTTTTTTTGCACAAAAAACAACCATGGTTTTGATGCATTAGATTGCGCTATTGAGCATAATAATAGAAAAATGGTAACATTTCTTGTATCAAGAGGAATAGATGCAAATGATCAAGATTTTAATGGCAACGCCAGGCTGCATAAAGCTAGCCATAATGGTAACACTAAAACAGTTAAGCTCTTATTGAAGCTTAAGGTAAACATTAATGCTGTTACTAAATGTAACAGAACTCCCTTGCTACTGGCAGTTAAAAAAGGCCATACAAAAATTGTGAAAATGTTATTGGAAGTTAGAGCCAATATGAACATTTGTGAGCAACAAGGTTTTGCACCTCTACATCTTGCTGTTCAAAAGGATTATTTTGATATAGCTCAGCTGTTAACAGAAAAAGGTGCAGACCTTAACATTAAGTGTAATAACGGTCATACCGCAATAGATATGTTCATTAGCAAGGCTCATAGCAAAAAAACATCGACGAAGATTACAAAAAATTTTGTAGATTTTTGATGCTTTACCTAAAAGAGCTACATAGTAAACACAAAGCCTGTTGTATACTTTCAACCCTAGCTCTAAGCTTAACAATTATAGGCTTACCATTTATTTTTAAGCCTATTATTAAATATAGAGAAAGAAGTAAAATATATAAAAAAACTAAGGCTATGCTGGAAAACTTACTCTACATTTAAGTACAAGATAAAGTGTGCAAAAAAACATATATAGCTATACCGCCACGGCGCTAACGAGTAGCGGAATGACGAGTTACTATACCGCCGCGAACCGTCATACCGTGATTTATTCACGGTATCTCTAGATCCCGCTAACAAGCAGCGGGATGATGGTTGTCGGTAAATCTAAGTCACTTTAGCTATAGCCAGTGTAGGTCAAGTTAATACACGACAATTATCTGCTCGATGAAAATGAGATTAAATACATTTTTAATATTTTTATAGAAATCTATTAGTATAGATCTATATGCTGTTCTAATGGCTATTTTTAAATGCTTAATACTCCTCTTCATTATTTCTTGCACACACCTGCCTACTAAGCAACATCTCACTAATATAGGCAACGAAGATCATCATGATATAGGTGAGCACGATTATTCGTTGCAGCAATACAACACCTCTTTGGAGATTAATGAACTGGCAATACCAGAAATTATGCCTTTACCAATAGAGTTTCCCGATCTCACAATCAGTAATCAGCTTATTTCTATTAATGTTAGTGAAGAAGTATCAGTAAAAGATTTGCTGATTGAGATAGGAAAACTTTCTGACGTTAACTTAGATATAGACCCAAAAATATCAGGTAATATTATTTTAAAGCTAAAAGATAAGAATATAAATGAAGTAATTCAGAGTATAGCAAATAGCGCCAAATTGCGTTACTCAACAAGCAATGGTATAATTAGAATTGAGCAGGACTTGCCATACGTGCAAAATTATTACGCAGACTTCATTAATATTCAACATTCTGCTCAAAGCAGTTTCATCATTAGTAACAATATTACTAACAGTGATGCTGTTAGGGACTATAACAATGTTATGAGGTCTCAATACAGTAGTGACTTATGGAATTCATTAGAAAAAGGCTTGAATGCAATAATGGATATTAACGGGGTGGATGATGGCGAATTCCTTTCATCCAACAGAGAAGCTGGTGTTATTATTTTGAATGCTAGAAAAGATATCCATAAAGCTGTTGAAGAATATATTAATAAGGTTAAGAAATTAGCGTCTTCTCAAGTAATGATAGAGGCAAAAATAGTTGAAGTTGTGTTAGATGACAAATATCTTTCTGGTATAAATTTAAATGACTTACGCGATGGAACTAAGTCTATAATGAATCAAGATAACTCCATTATTAACCTAGCAATGAACTTTGGTGCGAGTGATCTAGGAGATTTAGTAAAAAATTTAGACAAATTTGGCGCTTCAACTGTAATTTCAAGCCCTAGAGTACATGCTATAAATAATCAGCAAGCGATGATTTCATTTACCAAAAACCATATTTATTTTACTTCCGATATACAAAAAGATACTAGAAACTCTAATCAGACCTTAATTACCAAGATGAATAGTGTTCCAATAGGTGTTGTGCTAATAATCCACCCAAGCATTAACATTGATACTAGTGAAATATTCATGGATATACATCCAACTTTATCAAGAATTAACGGCTACATTAAAGATCCAGATATAGAGTACATCGCACAGCAGAGTAAAATGAAATTAAATAGCGACATTCCAATTGTTGAAATCAGAGAAATGAACTCTATGTTAAAAATTAAGAGCGGTGAAATTATGGTAATCGGCGGGCTTATAGAACATAGAGAGGATAAGCAAAGCTTTAAAGCTACATTACATCAGAAGTCAAAAAGGCTAGCGAATAACATTAGAACAGTAGAAACTGTCCTTTTTTTAAAAGCAACAATCGTACCAACATTTGGTTTGTTAGATAGAAAAGATAAGAATTTATATATATATTAAATCACTACTAAAAATTAAATATCAAACCAATTTCAATATTATGAGTGGATATGTCATCTGCAACAGGTATCGGAACGCTAAAGTAACGATAGCCGAGAAAGGTTTTTACTTCTGGGATTATTGAATAGTTAATACCAAGCTTTATTTGATAAGCAAACCAAGGAACATTAAGTGGCATTGAATTTTGGGATGATCCATTAATCCTTTTTAATCTAAACACTGTTGGTCCTATACCAAGACCGATGTACGGAGCAAATTGTGTATCCTGAACGCTGGGATTATAATATAAGTTTAACAAAAACGCAAATATACTTGCTGATTTATCAAATACCAGAGGAGAATTACTACCTTCAATATTGGCTCTAGAATACATGGTTTCAAAATCAACTCGGCCATTTTCTCCAGCATAGTAACCTAAAGATATGCTGCTGAGCCACTGGAAATCAATTTTACCATCAAATTGCTGTATACTTTTAATTTCATTTGCCACTATATTTTTTATCATAAAACCATAATGACTTTCAACTAAAGTTAGAACTCTCTCCCCTATTGCCTTTATACCCTTTACAAATGTTTCTGAATTATCATGGTATACCTTACCACCGTTAGCGCTAACATAAAAATCAAGTTTTTTTGATTTTTCTTTTGTAGGCTCAGTTTGATCTGCAATACGTGACCACATATTTTTCTGATCAGCTACTTGGAGAATAGAAGGTTGTTCAGTAGGACTACTTTCAAGTTCTTGATATTTTAAATCATTTATTAGTATTTTTTTCTCAGTAACCTCTTCTTCAGAATGCATTACATCTTCATTATTGTCCGTTTCTAGTTTTAAGAGTTGTACTTGCTCAATGTGTGTATTACTAATATAAGTAATAAAAAAATAGACACATGGAATGAAAATCAAAAATAAAGTAATAGATATTTTAGTTATAACAAATGAACCCATAATTATCATTTACAGTATAACTACTGTATCATATATTTCTTTAATGTACAAAAATTAAGAAAGAATATTTCCAATTAGATAATTATTTCCCATTCCTTTAACATTAACTTTCACAATACTCTTGGCTTGAGCTTTTGATTCAAGCTTTACTAATGCAAAATTTTCTGTTCTACCGACATTATTTTGCTCAACCAGAACACTTTGTTCAGTGCCTATCAAAGATTGATAAAAGCTACTCATCATTTCTCTATTCATTTCTCTTAAATTTTTTACTCGTTCTTTACGCACATTCTCTGGTACTTGTGGCATTCGTGCAGCAGGTGTATTCTTCCGCTCTGAATATGGAAAAGCATGTAGGTAAACTATATTTGTTTTTTTCAGTAAATCAACTGTATCCTGAAACATTTCATCAGTTTCTGTTGGAAATCCAGCAATAATATCAGCGCCAAATACTATATTAGGCCTCAAACTCTTCATTTTATGACAAAATTCTATCACTTGTTCTCTGTTGTGGCGACGCTTCATTCTCTTTAGTATTAAATTATTACCAGATTGTAGACTCAAATGTAAATGAGGCATAAGTCTTGACTCATTAGCTATTAAATCCATTAATTCGTTGTCAACTTCAGCAACATCGATAGAGGAAAGTCTTAGCCTCTTCAACTCTGGTATATCTTTTAAAACTCTCCTAATCATTGAACCAAGTGACGGCTTAGCAAACAAATCTGTACCAAAGTCAGTAATATCAACACCTGTAAACACTACTTCTTGATATCCATTTTCTACAAAGATCCTGATTTGCTCTATAATACTGTTTATTGGCACAGATCGATTATTCCCTCTTGCCTCAGTAATTGAGCAAAATGTGCAGCTATGATTACAACCATTTTGAATTTCAATAAATGCCCTTGATTTATCTTCAAATCCATTAATTAGAACAGGTTCTACTTGGTTATCGTTGACTAAGATTTTATCGTCATTTAGTAAGTAATTTTCAGCTTTTAGCTTATCTTGATTACCGAGCACTTTACTTACACCAGGAATGCTACTGTAAACTTCTGGATCCAACTGAACAGCACATCCAACTACGATAATTTCTTTACTTGGGTCGTTTTTATAGATCTTACGTATTTTTTGCTTTACTTGGCGTTCTGCTTCGTTTGTCACTGCACAGCTATGCACCACAACAACATTTTTTCTTTCTGCTTTTTTTAATGCTTCTTTGATTAACTCACTCTCGTAAAAATTTAGACGACAACCAAATGTTATCACTTCATTCATGCTAGTATTTTTTAGACCTTACAATTTAAATTATATCACACATCCAAGCAAAGTCTCTTGCATGACCATTGTTTTGGTAGATAAATGCTATGCAAGCAGCAGACACTGGGATGGCTTTGTTGCATCGCAACATAAGTTTTTTCCAGAGTAAACAATTTTATGCGACTATTTCAAATTTAGGCATACCAATTGCAGTAAATTTGTTCATTAAGTAGCATTTAATAAGTAGTTCCTTCTCTCTATTTGTCTCAGATTTATTTTTAAAACTAAACCCAAATATTCGCTTCAACCTTGAGAAAAATCCTTCAATATACGATCTTTTTCCGTAATTTACTTCTTCTTTCCATCTTTTTATACCATTCTCACCATGTAATTTCATTAACTGAATAGCGGCATTTCTATCAAGCATATAATCCAATTTTGGATGCTCTGCTGCGTTGTTTTTCGGAGGAATTTTCGTTTTTATGCCATAATGAAAAATATTTCCTCTTTTTTCTAGAAATTTGTTATATTCTCTATGGTTACTGACTCTCATTTTTTGTGGCATATTTATCCTTAAATCGTCATTTTATAATGAATTGAGTCAGTAATCACTAGTTTTTCTGCTGCCATGCAACAAAGCCACCCCAGTGTCATGCTACTTGAATGACAAGAAAAAACCCACTGGGATAACAAGACTGAAGATAGACTAGAAATTAAACGCTACTCCAGCTTCTGCACCAACAGTGCTGTAAAGAACTTTATATGCGTCTTTAGTGACTTTTGTTTCTTTTCCACCACCCGCTTTATCTACTTCTTCACTTTTATCAAAGTGAGCACCATAAGAACCAAAATAACGAGCTCCAGCATAGAGTTTAATTTCTGGAGTTACATCATAACTAACACCAGCTTTTACTTGACCAGCAAAACCAAATTTACTGTTTTGCTCATTTATAGCGGGTTTCAAAGGAGTGCTAATATACGCTGCACCAACACCAACACCAACATATGGAGTGATAGGCATATCTTCAATTGCTATATCGTAATAAACGTTAACTAATCCTGAAAATGCTGTTAAACTGTCTGCAACATTTTCCTCAGACGTATTTATTATAGTTGTATCTTTACTCAACTGTGAGTAAAGCCCTTCAACGTCAACCCTGATGTCGTCCATTTTATAACCAAATGCACCACCACCAGCTATAAAAGATGCTTTTAAGGGACTATCCTTTTCTTTGCCTGTTGCATTTGTAATACCATCAATTTTTGTGAAAAGAGGTAAAAATTCACCGTTGTATTGCAAACGAACGTAGTAGCTAGTTTCTTCATCACTTATTGGACCAACAGGATCTGAAAAAGCAGAGTTTGATAAACTTAGCAACGTTGCTAAAGCGGCTGCTGAAAAAAACTTTTTATAATGCATAATTGTCCTCGTAAAAAAATTAAAATTCCACTTTAGCAGTCTAAGTAACAACTAAAGTTAAGTCAAGTGCTAACTTAATAACAAAAAATATTCTATACTTTAACTAACTTTTAGGAGAATACAAAGATTTTATTAATGAATAAATACGACTTTTGATTTTTTGGTATAGCTAACACAGGTAAGATTTACTATCGAAAGACCTCATCATCCCGCTGCTTGTTAGCGGCTGAGATACCGCGGCGGTATGACGGTTAAATAATTCGTCATCCCGCTGCTTGTTAGCGGGATCTAGAGATATCGTGACGGTATGACATAGGACTGCTGTCATCCCGCTACGTGTTAGCGCCGCGGCGGTATGACGTAGGGCTGTGCTAGTATAGGTGCATTATACAAAGAAGTACTAGCGTTGGAAATATTAGAAAAGAAATACTTACCTAAAAGAAACTTTAGTAGTAAATTCAAAAAGGAAGTTTAAATCCAGGTGGTAAACCCATCATACCTGCAAGATCAGAAGTTGCATTTGCCATATCTTCTTCTGCTTTTTTAACGGCATCATTAAACGCTGCTGTTACTAAATCCTCTACTATATCTTTTTCCTCATTTCTCATAAGTTCTAAGTCTATGTTCACCTTTTTAGCTTTATAGCTACCTATTTTTATGACTTCCACTAATACAGAAACTTTGCCACCACCAGAAATACCTTGAAACTCTTTTCCAATATATTTTTCTTGAGCTTCTGCAAGCTTTTTTTGCATTTCTTGCGCTTGTTTCATTATTTGACTAAAATCCACAACTTACTCCTTATTTTCTATATTAACTACTTTTGCACCTTTAAACGTGTCAAGTATATCCTTGACTGCAGGTGCATAATTTAAATTACTCACTTCCCTGTTTATATAACCCGTATCAACTGTAATAACCCACTCCTGCTGAGTCACCTGATTTAAGTAATTTTTTAAATCATTGCAAAAATTACTATCCAACTTAGATACAGCTTTTAATTTTAAATATCCAGGTTTACAATCTATTAATTGTAGATTATTACATAGTTGTTTGTAAAGATAAATTTGGTTACTCCGCCTTAATAGTTGCAAAATCTTATCAAAATCGTAATTTTGTTGTTTATTTTCCACATGGATCCCAGTGTCACGCACTGGGATGACAGAGTGGGGTTGTTGTTTACTTTCCACATATTTTTTTGGATCCGAGTAGTCAGCTACTTGGATGACAGAGGGGGAAGGTGCAACAGGTCTGCCCTGTCTATTTCCTTGCTTTACATTCTGTGAAAGAACTTTTTTGATCACCTGTTCTGGAGAAGGTAGATCAGAGAGATAGCAAAGACTAATTAGCATCATTTCAGCAGCAACATCATTGCATGTTGAAGTTTTTATATCTTGAATACCTTTAAGCAACACCTTCCACAATCTCGAAAAAAATATTAAAGACTTCTTTATACTTAAATCTTTTATCCTGTTCTTTTCATACTCTGTAACTGCATTATCAATTTCTTTTGTAATCAAAAAACGGCATACTAACTGAATTGTTTGCAATAGACCTTCAAAAATACTAAGTGGGTTTGCTGCTTTTATCGCCTTGTCAAACACTGATAGAGCTTTCTGCAAATCACCTTCTAACATTGCCCCTAATAGATCAAATATAATATCTTTATCCACTAGGCCAAGTATGTCTATCACATTTTTAGTGGATATTGCACCATCTTTGCTATATAGCACTGCTTGATTCATCAAAAACAAGGCGTTACGCATTGAATCTCCAGAATGTCGTGCAATTAACTCTAATGCTCCCTTTTCAATGAAATAACTCTCTTTTTGTGCAACATCATTTAAACGTTCTACTATTTTAGCTACAGGAATGTTGTGTAAATCAAATCTTTGACAACGTGCAATAATAGTTATTGGTATCTTTTTTATTTCTGTAGTTGCTAAAATGAATTTTACACTAGATGGTGGCTCTTCTAGGGTTTTAAGTAACGCGTTAAATGCACTGCTAGATAGCATGTGTACTTCATCTATAATGTAGACTTTGAATTTAGAGCTTATAGGTGAATAGCAAATATCTCCCAGGATTACTTTAATATCGTCAATGCTAGTGTGACTTGCTGCATCAATTTCAATCACATCTGGATGGCTTGAATTTTTTATTGCTAGACAATTTTCACATGATCCGCAAGGTTCAAAAATTGGCCCCAGGGAACAATTCAAACATAAAGCTATTATCCTTGCAGTGGTGGTTTTACCAACTCCACTACTACCAGAGAGCAGTATAGATTGTGGGATTTTGTTTAAAGTAAAAGCATTTTCCAATACACGCACTAATATATCTTGACCTACTAGATCTTTAAAGCTACTAGGACGATGTTTTAATGCTATATTCATAGCGTCGGATAAAACAAATAATGAAATAGGTATGCAACCCAAAAAGGTTCTGATATGGCTGCTTCATTTCTGATCTGACCAAATTACAGAGTTTTTGCCTGCATACCTTATAAAATATTATACTTTTTTTTTTATTTAGCAAGGTATATCCTATATTAGTCTTATAATTTATATGTTAGACCTTTTGCAACATTACTTTGAATTAAACAACTGTTACCTAAAATACTCTTCTTCTGTCATCCCAATGCTTTACTACTTGGATCCAGAAAACTTAATTTTAAATGAATACATCAGGCTGTTGTATAATAAGAACTGGATTCCAGTGTCAAGCACTGGAATGACACCCTTCCGGTGGGAATTGCTCTCAAACTACAATGTTCGTACAGTTGTACTGGGATCCAGATATAAAAATATTTGCAAATTATACAATGTACAATGGATTCTAGGAGTATATGTTAAAAATAATGTCCATAATGAAATAAGCTGGATGCCAGTATCATGCGCTGGAATAACAACCTATAGGTACTGGGATAATAAAAGAGGAATATTATGATTTTATATCATTTTCCTCTTTGTCCATTTTCACGAAAAGTTAGAGCTTTCCTAAAAGAAAAAAAATTAGGCTGCGATCTAGTGTATGAAAATCCGTGGGAAAAACGGAATGAATTTATGGAGATCAATCCAACTGGGCAAGTACCAGTATTAATAGATAATAACTTTGTAATAGCGGATAGTAATGCCATTTGTGAATATATAGAAGAGACTTACAATAGCGACGTCAAATTACTTGGTTCATCCACTATTATTAAGTCTAAAATACGCGCTCTAATCAATTGGTTCGACAACAAATTTTACAATGAAGTTACTAAGTATATTATGAATGAAAAAGTAATTACTAACCGCAGCCCTGACTCTAGATTTCTTCATGCAGCTCAGCATAACCTGCCTTGCCATATGGAATACATCGAACACTTAATTAACAAGAACATTTGGCTTGCAACTGATAAGTTTACTTTAGCTGATATTGCTTTAGCATCGCATATTTCCGTAATGGATTATGTAAGTAGTTTTCCATGGGAAAAAAGTAAAATTTTAAAAGAATGGTACTCCATTGTTAAATCAAAGCCTTGTTTTCGTGAGATATTATTAGAGAGAGTTTCCGGTTTAACCCCTCCTAAACATTACGCTGACCTTGATTTTTAACTTATGTTAGCTTTAAAGCTACAGTCATTCCTTCATCAGTTGGAATCAATATAGAGAAATATTTCTTTTCATCTGATAATCTATTATTAAACTCCCTCATAGCATGCCATGATTTTTCTGATATTTCTTTTGGAGGCGATTCTAAAAATACTGTATTAAATAATAGAGTGTTGTCTGCAACGATCAGCCCATCTTGTCTAATGTATGACTCTGCCCAATCTAAATACTTAGGATAACCACTTTTGTCAGCATCGATAAATATCATGTCAAATGGTGCCTTTGCTGATAATTCATTAATTTTTTCCAGTGCATCACCTTCTATTAGAGTAATTTTATCACTTAGATTAAAAGCACTAAAATTTTTTTTTGCTATTCTTGAGTGTTGAGGATTATTTTCTATTGTATATATATGACCTTCTTCTAGTAGAGCTTTTGCCATGCAAATCGACGAATAACCGTATAATGTGCCAACCTCAACAATACTTTTGATTTTATGGATTTTTATAAATAAACTGAATAGCTTTCCTTCTTCAGGGCCAATCTGAATATGTTGCTTTTTTTCAAGGATACAATATTCTTCTATTTTTTTATATTCTTTTGCAAATAGATTTCTTATATATGATAATTTTATACCAGAATTATTACGCATTATGTTTTATATTATAAATTAGGGAGGCTTAATTCATACACAGTTTATAAATATAATAATATAGTTTAAAATAATAAAAACATTTATTTTAAGTTATTATTTCATAGTATAAAATTTTAAGTGACAAAAATTATTATATATCGTACTATGGTTAACTAGTATAATAAACAATCAATTATTATACTAGAATTAAAGGGATTGTTTATGCGCATTTCTCTTTTTAAAATATAATTTTTATAATCAATTAGAGGGGGTTATATGTCTTATACTATTGCTAGTGAAGTTGAAACGTTAAACAAAAAATCTAACAAGAATGAAGGGGTTATGTTACTACATAATCCAGCTTATCGTGAAAAGTATAAAGAACGTTTTAATGAAGCTCAAAGAAAAGTTATGGATATGGTTCAGTTTTATGATGGGACAATAGTATTAATAGAGAATAAAATCGCTATGTATTACTACACTTGGCACAGTAAAAAAAGAGAGTTTGAGCGTAAAAAACAACAAACAGTAGTGAAAAACAATGGCTCAACATAGAGTCTTTTATATGGTAAGCTACAGTGGTATTACTTCACTATAGCTTTTCCATATAATTTATCTATCACATCAGTGAGATATTTCAGCTCTTTATACCCCTCATGTTTAACTTTATTATGCTCTATATATGACTTACCATCGTTAAGCTTGATGAAAAATATTGGAGTGGCTGTGATACCAAGTTTATTGATTGCCAGTGATTTATCATTTACGATTTTATCCATTATTTTCTTATCATTAATGCATTGGTTAAATGCATCTTGCTTTAAGTTGCTTAGTGCAGCAATTCTTTGTAGTAAAGTCAAATCACTTAAATTGTAGTAATTCCACGAATCTATTGAGTTAAAAACAGCTTTGTTAAAATTAAAGTAGTCTTCTTGTTTTTCGTAGCAATGACTTAGCATTGCAGCCTTTAGCCCTCTGTAATCCAAAGGAAAATGACGAAATATATATAACATCTTACCTGTGTCTATATATTTCTCTTTAATTTTAGGAAAAACATTCTTATGAAAAAGAGAGCAGTGATAGCAAGTTAATGAAGCATATTCTATCATTAGAATTGGTGCTTTTGGATCTCCTAATAATTTATCATCAGGTAATAGTGATAGTAACTCCTTTGATGTTATTTCATTGGTTTCTTTTTGAATATGTTGGTTACTGAATTTAACAACTGCATAAGAATTAACACTCATAAGAATTAGTAAAAACAATAGTCTGAAAATCATTACAATACAAACACTTAACTTACTAAAAAAATTACATATTTATATTAATAATGTCAAGATAACTTTTGTTTAGCAAGGCTTTCAGCCCTATCTTTAAATGCAGCAATTATTTTACTCTGTGTATATTTATATACTGAGTTTAATAAAGTAGAAAATGAGTTGGACTTAAACTTAAACTCTATATAAAACTTTACCATAGTTTTATTTTCATCTATGGGAATGAATTGCCATTCATTGTATAAATGTTTAAATATTCCATTTGATGATACAGCTTTTATCCAACCTTCATTTGTTCCACTTGGAGAAAGAAAGGTTACTTCTGATATGTACTTTCCTTTAATTCCATGAAAAGCTGCGAGAAGATCCACAACCATTTGGTTGTCAATTTTTTCTTTTATATAAACGGCTTTGCACCAAGGAACAAAATCAGGATACCTTTCAACATCAATTACAATTTGGAATACTTCATTAGGCGAACATAGGAAGGTACCTTGTTCTCTGTATTGATGAAGCATAAATGTTAAACCAATCAAAATAGGATCCGTATCTATCGTCAGCCTTAGTAGATTCCTGAGACTAAAGTTAAGGTGGGCATCGCGTATTAATTTCAACGAAATTAATAGAGGCAATTCCCTTGACTAGAAATTATCGCTCGGGAAATTTAACTTAACTCATAACGCATAGCACAGACCCTTACTTGAATTATAGATGATTTACATAAGGCATGTCTATAGGTATATTAAAAGTCAGCGATTATTATTTAATCTTTATTAAACTTTGCATCCTAAGTATCATGGTTAATAAATATATCTTATGAACATTACTAAAGTTTTAATCATTATTGTTTTTATTATAATTTCTTCAAGAGCTTACACTAGTTGTACAGATCATAAAATTTTTGTGCATACTATGAAGCAACAAGTGGATGGTATATCTACAAAAGGAAATAGAAAAAACCTAGGGCATGTACACGAAAAGCTTCAGGAGGTCATTCAGAATAATGTTAACCTCAAAGGAATATCGCAATTCGTTATAGGAAAACATTGGGCTTCAGTTAAACAAAAAGAAAAAGAAGATTTTTTAAGAGAGTATGAAGTGTATCTTACGCGTTTGTGCGTTAAAATTTTATATAAATACATGCATGATAGTGAAATGATCATAATGAGTACAAAAGCAGTTGACGATGAAACTTGCTTAATTGGTACAAGATTTTCTTACGGTGATGAAGAATTTACAAATATTGATTTTAAAGTTACTAAAAATAACAGTTCTTTCTTGATAAGTGATGTTGTAATGAGTGGAATAAGTATTGCTATTAATCAACGTTCTCAATTTAGTGAAAAAATCGACACGCATGGCATAGCAAGCGTTATAGCTGAATTAAAATGCAATAACAATCCATGATATATATGCCTCATTGGCCTAAACCGCTTGGTAGTAGACCAAAGGATTTTTCTCTTGATCGCATAAAAAGCTTTCTAAATAAATTGGGCAACCCTGAGAAAAAAATGCCGCCCATAATTCATATAGCTGGAACTAACGGGAAAGGCTCAACACTAGCATTTATAAGATATATAATGCAAGCAGCAGGGTATAAGGTCCATGCATACACTTCTCCACATTTGGTGAATTTTAATGAAAGAATAGTTATTGCAGGCAGTTACATCGACGATAATGAATTATATAGCTTGTTAGAAGAATGCCGTGCCGTAATTGCAGAACAACCTATCACTCTGTTTGAAGCTGCAACTATTGCAGCTTTTTTAGCTTTTTCTCGTCATAAAGCCGATATAACTTTAGTTGAAGTGGGTATGGGTGGAAGACTTGATGCAACAAATGTTATAGATAGTCCGATTTTAACAATCATTACTTCCATTGCCCTTGATCATACAGAATATCTTGGCCCTACTGTAGAAACCATAGCAGGTGAAAAAGCTGGAATAATGAAACCTAATGTTCCTTGCGTAATAGCACCGCAAGAAAAATCTGTAATGAACACGCTAGAACACTACGCAATAAATAAGAAATCTCCTTTATATAGAGGAGGCCTTGAATGGAATTGCAAAAAACGACTATCTGTCATCCAAACTGGGATCCAGAAACAAAAAAATGAGAGGTCACGTGCTGGAGCTCAAATGATTTTTCAATCAGCTATTCAATCCATAGAATTTTCTTTGCCATCTTTAAAGGGTGATCATCAGGTGATTAATGCAGGCAATGCTATTGCAGCATGTAGTATTTTAAGTGGAAAATATGGATTTGATATTGGAGAAGAGGATATCACTTCAGGTTTACAGCGTACCTACTGGCCTGCACGACTAGAGCTCATAAAAGAGGGTAATTTAATTTCCCTACTACCGAAAAATTGGCAATTATTTTTAGATGGTGCGCACAATAATAACGGTGCTAGAGTGCTATCTCAGTGGGTAAAAGATAATTTTGCTGAAGGTATCTACGTGGTTTTTGGTGTTACCCGTAACAGAAATGTGGAAGAGTTCTTAGAGCACTTAAAGCCATACATCAAGCTACTATGTGCGGTTTGTGTTAAGTCTGAACCTAAAGCAACAAATACAAATTTGATTAGGGAAAAAGCCAATAACATAGGAATAAAAGCAGTTGAATGTGAATCAATTGGCGATGCAATATCAAATCACATATTAAAAGCCTCTATCCAAAACGTCAAAACCATACTAATCTGTGGCTCATTGTTCCTAGCTAGAGACTTTGCTATGGAGAATAATCAACCCACTTCATGAGCTGAGGTGTTAAAAGCACCATTAGGATCTACAGTACTGCTTGGCTTTTCGGTTAACATTCCTACAGGTGCTCTTTGTTCAGCACCCCTTCCTTCAGTTTTCACAAGATCTACAACCTTTCTCTCGTAGATCTCAGTTGCTAACTGTAATAATAAAATGCACCCTAATACCGCAGCAGACCCAATGAGTATTTTACTGTCTACACAACTAGATTGATATTGTAATGTCAAACCAGCACCCAACAAAATACAAGGAAGATAAAATAAATATTGAGAAGTGAAAGTCAAAAATTTATATTTTCTACTTTTAAATATTTCCTCTTTTAGCTCTTCTTGATCTAAGTTTTCGCCTTGTTCTTGTTGAGTATCCTGCAGGTCTACAATTTTTTTAACTAAAGAAAAAGTAAGATAAGTTGTTAAGAAAAAAGTTGTAACAGCTGTTATTAGACTAGCACTAAACAAAATACCAGGTGCATTGGTAAAATTAGCAGCCTTAAATAACCTAAATCCTAAGTAGAGATACGACACTAATGAGTAGTAATAGGCTTACTACTACAAAAATAATGAGACATTTTATGCGCTTATCATTCTGGCCTTGTTGAGCTAACTGCACATATCTTTGCTTTTCCTCAACAATTATTAAATTTTCCCCATTGCTTAATGGCTTAGTATATTTTAAAAGTCCTGCCTTATATTCTAATGGCTTGCATTTTTTCATCGCTTCCTCCTGTTTCATCTGAGTGAGATTTTCTTGCTAACTCTCTATACTTTTTTGTTATTATATTGGATATCTCTAAAAAGTTACGCCCCTCTACTTCTTGCGTTTCAATGCCTAGCTCTTTAAATAAACTTTCATTATAATCATACTCTCTTGTTCTTAGCTTATAGCCCATATAACACCTACAAATTAACTAACTATTAATGTTCTATAATATACATATTTCCAAACTATGTCAATTATTTCATAAATATCTCTGGTAAAAATTATTTCTGTTATGACTAGCATGATAAGTGTATGAAGCGACTAAAATTGTCATTACAGCGCTTAGTGTACAACAGTGCTTCAACATTTAGGGTTGCAGTTTGCATGGCAGGCAGCGTCATCTGAGTAGCTGACCTATCCAAGCGGTGTCATCCAAGTAGCCCCTTTTCCTGTCATTCCAGTGCTCCTTTTTTTGTCATCCGAGTAGCTTGACTACTTGGATCCAGGAAACTTAACTCTACACCAAGTAAATGTACAATAAGAACTAGATTCCAGCGTCACGCGCTGGAATGACAGCAGTCCTACGTCATACCGCCGCGGTATCTCTTAGCCGCTAACAAGCAGCGGGATGACGAATTGCTTAACCGTCATTCCGCCACGAACCG